>NZ_JAGDQK010000052.1:0-33512 GCF_017498755.1 Bacillus sp. XF8
AGTATTCACCATATGCTTGATACAAGTTGGTCTCAGCTTGGTGTGGGGAAGAAAGCGGTTGGTGATGTAGACAATTTCAGAAAAGATATTGCAAAAAGAATGGAAGAATTAGAATCTGATAAGCATGAATTAAAGAGTGCCATTGACTTAATCAAAGCGCTTGATCAAAGTTACGATTATATGGGTCCTAAATATTAAAAAACACTCGAATCGGAGTGTTTTATATTTAAATCAGTATTTTTATTGATAAAAAAAGAAAAGCGCCTTATTTTGGGAACGTTTATGTTATGCTGTATGTACCTAAATGACTATTTTTTTGCACATAATCCCCATTTCATGTGCTTTTTTTATTTTATAAGGTTATCCATAACGATTTTATATTGGTCAAATTCATCGTCTTTCATTTTTTCACTCATTTGCAGCAGGAATTTCCCTTTAGCGTATGTATGTGAATATAGCATAGGTGCAGAGTTCCCTAGTTCATCATAGTAACTCTTTGCTTTTTCTAAGTCTTTTTTACTTTTAAACTCGTAAATTCTTCCTCCTTGATCCTCACCTAAACCTGGAACAAGAATCCGTTTCACTTCTTTGCGAATATTTCCTAATTCCTTTTGAGGTAAATCAGAAGCATTTTTATGCTTTTCAACGTTTTTGTACTTTTAGTAAAAACAAAGTACTCATGATCATAGGTCAATTTATTAGACTTACTATTGTAAAGTATCACATCATGCATTCCTGGTGCGTAACACGAATATTCTACAAAAGTAGTTGATAGTTTAAAAAATCTATTAATCAATTTATCTAATTCTGATATGTAACGTTCTTCTATTTCCTTCTTCAAGTGCACTCTTCCCTTCTTAAATCTTTATAACTAACATTCTATAGTCAAATATAGTCAAAGTCAAACTTTGGCAATCGTATATAAAAGTACCCTATTTAGACATATTCTCTAATGTCCGCTAATTAACATTAGTGGACATCAAATATATAAAAATCAGTAATTTATGTCCGCTAATACTTAACGTAAGATTTGGCTCGGTTGCTACACAGACCCCACATCTATCAACTTAAGAATTTTATAACGCCCCCAAAACGAAAATTCCACATTACTTGTCAACATATCATCAATTAAAAAGCTAAACATCTTCTTATATAAAACGAAAAAAAACCCTAAATTAATAGGACTCTTTTTTTACTTTTCTCGAATCCTTTAATAATCTCAAAATCAACAACAAAAGTATGCATTCAGGATGTTGATTTATCTCTTTTTTTTAAAGACGATAATACAAGGAAATATAGAACAGCTGGTATTACTCCAAAAAGAGAATTCCATACTACTAATCCAGGTTCCATAAAAACAAATGAAAACAATATATCTAATGAAATTACGCCAAATATCGCATAAATAAATAGTTGAACTAAATGTATTTTTTTAGGAGAATTCAGTTTACTTAAGCCCTTTTTTGTAAATCAATCAATCAATAATGAAACTGGAATTCCAAATAATATAAATATAGGAATAATGTAGATTATGGCTATCATAAATATATCTAGAAATGAAAATTGATACGGATTAGAGAAAGCAAAATCAAGTATTTCGAATGACGTAGACATAATTAATGCTGACAATATAGCTGCTACCAACCTTTTTAATAAATGCACTATTTTATCCCCTTTCATAAAAATTCAAAGTAAATACATTTTCATTTTAACTTTTTTATATAAATTTCAGAATATATATTTATAATATTTAATTACCATAACTTATCATTATCAGTAGTCAATAATGAATAGAATTTTCGTTATGGGGGGATTTTGATTCTTTAGGTTGATGGCGAGGGGATCTCGCCATCAAAACGCGAATTTCGTACGCTAAGCAAAAGTTTATACAGAAAAAAATGATGTCCCTATATGTGCGGGACATCGGCTTTTGTTCATATCCTTTCACTTAGTTATTAAGTTTTTGATATAAAACTTAGAGTACTACATTTTTCAAAAAGTAATAAAATTACCTATACTAACTAGAAAAGGGTTCATACTATACATTTTAAAATATCAATTAAGCACTAATATTTTGGTTATGCGCCATTTCACCTTTATGGGAAACATAACTATGTGCTATCATTCCTAACATTATTACAAACATACCACACCAAGATAAAATAGAAGGAAATGAAGAATGTAATAAAATTAGTTCTCCGATAACAGCAAAAAGTACCTCCATGGATTGTGTTGCTTCAACAGTTGCAAGTTTCTGCATATCTCCTTTAACCATATCAGTCGCTTTAAAAAATAAGATAGTTGCAATTACCCCCGAACAAATAGCAACTAAAATTGATTGCATAGTTTGTTCTTTACTAGGTACTCCTGTTGTAAAAAGGCCGTACAAGGATAGTAAAAACCAGAATGGTAAGCTAGCTAATGTCATTCCAAGGACACGTTGATAAGCATCTAGACGATCTCCACAAACCTCCATCATCTTACGATTACCGAGCGGATAAGCAAAAGAAGCCACAATAACAGGGATAATACCTAACAAAATATCTTTTACGTTAAGCGATTTTGCTTGTTCCATTTGCATAAGGAAAATACCAAGAAGAATAATCAATGACATTCCCATACTCTTCATTGGGACTTTTCCTCTTTTCTTAAGAATTCCATCTGGTGTTTGAATGGCCTGGATAAAAAGAGGAGCTAACAAAGATCCTGATATAATAGTAATTTGCCATGTCCCAGCAATTATCCATCCTGGTGCATGTGCAGCGGCAAAGCATAATGGAGCATAAAATAGACCAAAACCTACGAAACTCCATAAAAACCATGCTCTTAAATCTTCTCTCATAACTTGTAATAATACTTTTAATTTTTTCCTACTCATAACAAGAAGTATAAGAAATGGAAGCATGAAAATAAACCTTAATGAGGCACTCCATATCCAGCTACCACCTGATAATTCCATTGCTCGATTCAATATAAATGTAAAAGCAAAAAAGAAAGCAGCACATATACCTAAAAAAATAGGGCGCAAATTTTTCACCTCAATCTGTCTCATGAGTCAGCAATTTCCCCAGACTTAACCAGTTTTGTTCTACAAGATGTGCTGTTGTTTCTTTATCTTTATTTTTGCACGCTTCTATAATTTGCTGATGTTGTTCTACTGATTTTAAACCATTTATAGAAGTGAACTGAGAAATTTCGAGACGTTGAATCTTAGATATACTTCGTTCTAACGCACGAATGATTTCAGGATTTCCCGCCACATCTAGAAAAACATTGTGGAATAACTCATCAGCTTCAATTGCTTTTATAATATCTTTTTTCTCAATAGATAGTAGTAAGGCTTTATTACTGAACTCTAATTCTTGAATATCTGCCTCTTTGAGTAATGGTACTGCCAAACGAGCAGCTAATGAATGTAAAGCTGCTACCACAGTAAATGCGTGTTTCGCCTCCTCAAGATTTAATGGTGCAACGCGAGTCACTGAACCAGGAACAGATTCAACAAGTCCTTCATCTTCAAGACGTTTTAGAGCCTCTCTAACAGGAGTACGGCTAATCCCGAATTCTTCTGCTAACGCTTTGTCATTTAAGCGTTGCTCTGGTTGCAACTCTAATGTAACAATTGCTTTTTTCAAAGTTAGATATACTTCATCTCTAAATGACATACGTTTAATGGGTTTAATAATATCTTTTTTCATAAAACCAATATATCGGATATTGGTTTTATGGTCAACTATAATTTTTCAATACAATATATTTGATCAACACGTTCTAAAAACGACCGTTTTGGGGTATTTGCTTTTTTTATCTTGATGGCGATGTGATGCTACCCCTATAATGAATATATTGTTTGATCGTTAGTATTTGAATGAATCCAATCGAATGTTGTTTACGTACAATCATGACAAGAAAAAGAGCATCCTTAACATGTAAGGACGCTCTCTCTTTTATTTAAGAACAGAAGGCGAAGTCTTTTCTAACCATAGAATGCCATCATATTGTTCGATAGGAATCATGATTTCTTCTCGCTTTTTGACCCCCCAGTAACTTGCTACAGTAGGGGTAAACATCCATGATGTTTCTGGTCGGTTACTTTCTCCCTTTAAGTTTACAAAGACATTTGTACTTCCGACAGTGCTGATTATTTTTTCAACACTTTGTTCTTCATGTTCGGTATGTACAGGAACAACGTTTTTAATGTCAGAATCCCAACTGCTTCCACTATACGCAAATACTCCAATCGTGTACATTTGGTTTTTGATGCGCTGCGGAAGAAAATCCATCATATTAGGACATACAAAATTGTGTTGTTGATACTTGGTATAATCTAATATCATTTTCGAATTTTGTTTTCGAATATGATAATTATGTCCCCATACAATTATTTTTTTATTTTTATATTGCATCTCAGTGAGCCATGCTAAGTTTTGAGCCATTTTTTGATCTCGAACATAATCTGGGAATCCTGCAATGTTAGAAGGGATAATACCTCCTTTTAATTTCATAAAACTATCTAGGTGTGTTTTAATCGCATCGATACGTATATTGATTGATTTCTCAAGAAAATTCACGTCATAAGTAGGGCTAGGTGCAACTCGAGTTAATTCGGTTTTATGAGTCTGAATAAAAGCTTTTACGTTTTCAAACTTGTTGATTACGGGCTGTATTTCTACTTTATATTGATCATAAGGATACCCACCTTCTAAATTATAGTAATACTTATCCAGTTTGATTAACTCTGTTACTGCTAATTCTAGTTCATTCGCCACCTCAGGACTTAATTTTTGCAACCAGTCTTTCGCATACGAGTGGAATGAAGATCTATAAAACAAATTCATATCAAAACCAGCTAATGTTAGTGGCTTTCCTTTTTCTTTTTGTTCTTTCATATAGGTAAACAATTGTTCAACTTCCTCTGTTTGCCATACACCGTATAAAGATTGTTTCATAGCTTCAGTAGCGGTTAAGTTATCAAAATTTTGTTGAACCGTACTTGCTTCTGCAAATCCTGATTCAAATGCAATTACATCATATCCCATTTCTTCATGTAAGTACTTAATCATACGTATTTTGGATTGATTCATTTCCTTAGCACCATGCGTACTTTCGCCAAGTACAACAATACGCTTGTCCTGTACGGCCTCTTTTAGAAAAGATAAATCTTCTGTTGTTTGGGAAGTGGGTTCATTTAATCTTTTTGCATGTCCATTTAGCCATTCCTCCCATTTGGGTTGATTGACTGGCTTTTCTGCTGCAAATGCTACAGATGTGAAGGTAGTACAGGCAAGAAGCGTACTCATTAGCCCGATTTTCCATTTTTTACGCACAACAACGCCTCCAAGAATCATATTTTTAGAGATTGAATAGAATCTGTATAAAAAATTTACTAATATACCATTATTTATAATAATACATATACAGATTCTAAACAATATTAATATTCTGAAAATTAAAAATCCCCTTCATACATAATGAAGAAACCTTCTATATAGGGGTACGGAAACGATTCACAGAATAACCCGCCACATCTGAAAAATTTTCCAATTGCGGCGGGTACTTATTATACTTTGTCTTGTAGTTTCCTATATAAAGCTGATCTAGAAACATTGGTAATTTCGCAAATTTGTTTCACTGTCATATTCCCTTCTTCATACAGCTTAAGTGCATAATTCATTCCAGCATGCTTTTCATGATACTTTTTAACTCGTCCTTGATATTTTCCTTCTTTTTTTGCAAGGTCAATCCCCTCACGTTGACGCATCCGAATTAAGTCACGTTCTAATTGGTTTACTCCACCCATTACTGTCATCAAGAAATGACTATATGGATTTTCTTCAGATAAATCCAACCAAGTATCTTTTAATGATTTTAAATTGGCTTTTTTATTTTTTATGTAATCTACTAGTTCAAATATATCTCTTGTACTACGAGTAATTCGAGTCAGATCAGTCACATAAATTGTATCGCCTTCTCTCAGGTCATTTAACATATTTTGAAGTTCAGGTCTGTCTTGTGTAGCACCTGACACTTTTTCTTCATATATAATGTTCACTTCAAATTCCTTCATTTGTTGTAATTGTCTCTTAGGATTCTGATCAACAGAACTTACACGTACATAACCTATTTTTCTCATATTCTACTCTCCTATTTTGAAATAAGTCATATGGGACATTCCGAAGTACCATTATACCAGGTTCAAGAAACGATCCTAATAGGGTACACTCTATTGGGATAAACGGGAGTTGATGATATGGAAATTTATGAATCTTTATATAATAACTTTTGGCTTTTTTAAGAAAAAATTAAGAAATCTGATCAGTATTTATTAAGAAATGCTATTTATAATTCAAAATACCCCTTAAAGAAAGAAAATATAAATAAATAAGTAAAAATTATATATAAACGATATAATTTTTATTATTTTGCGACTTTACATATTTTCCTCAAACATGTGAAGTCGCAAAACACTAATAAGACGGAGGAATTTTGATTGATGAAAAAGTTTTTATTTTTGTGTAGTATTTTATTAATAATAGGAGCAGGATATTGTTTCTATCAAGCGTTGCCAAGTGTACTGCTTGTATCTGGGGATCAACAACAAGTAGAAAAAGTAACAGAAGAATATAAGTCTAAATTAAGTTCATCTACGCAGTATAAAGAAAAACAGTTGTGTGGTTCTGAATTTAAAGATGAAGATGAAACATCCTGTAAAAATACTGGATCAGTACGAGTTTTGAATAAAACTACAGCTGAGAAACTACTAAAAGAACAGATGTTGCAAAAAACAATACGTCCACGTGTTACAGAACCTATCCAATCTTTGCCATCCATCACAAAAGAAAAAGGTGTGGTATATGGAAAAGATATTTCTAGTGAAGAGATACAGATTGGAACTCAAATTATTCCTGTGACAAAAGGAGGAGATGATTTAGGAATCGGCGTTGGACAGGGACAAAAAATACAATCTAAATTAATAATTGTTGATGATTCTATTTATAAAGAGCTGTTATTAAAAGAAAATACTTTTAGTATATTGCGTTTTGATATTAAAAACACTTTAATGGGTAATATTCCAGATATAGGAGTTGTAGAAAAATCATATCCTGAAGTAGAAACAATAAGAGTAAAAGCTAATAAAAAGATTAACTATTCAATACTGTGATCGAGCCATCCAAAACTGTATCGTACATAATTCTTTTTATTTATTAGGGCGAATCTACTTTGAAAAGGGGCTTCTTCTTCATTTTCTTCATAAGGAAGAAGAAGCGGAAAAATATTTTATGAGAGCCCAGAAAATATTTGAGTGGAAAGAATAATTTTGTTTAATTATTTATATTGAACAAAGAATAAGAATTCCTATATTTACTTAAGTAAATTACTATCGATAAAAATAGCCTGAATCTCATTTGTTTTGAGTATCAGGCTACTTAGATTTACGGATTGTATTTAATATAAATTTGTTGATTCTAGATTACTACATCAAATGGAAGTTGAGGTGGTTTTCGATTAGAATCAATACGATATTTTCCAAATCTATTTACATGTACCGTAATATAAGGGCTCAAATAAGTTATTAATTCTTTATTATATTCATGCCCCTCTTGTATATAATCATAAAGAATACGAGATAAAGAAAATACATTATAGAAAATGAGACAATTTGCAACTAAATGATTATATTTAATAATTTTCCGTTGCTTTTCTCGGTCATTTTCTGTAATAATTCCATCACCACCAAAGAATAACCACTTTGTAAAACCATTAAAAGCTTCTGACTTATTTGTAGCGGATTGAATCGTACTTCTTAACCCCGAATCAGCCATATATTGTAATAAGAACGTAGTTCTTATCACTCGTCCAAGTTCTCTAAATGCTTGATATAACTTATTCTTTTTACTATATGTTCCCAATTTATTTAGGATAGTAGACGGTGTTATTTTTCCTGCTTTAATAGACATAGCTACTCTCATCATATCTGGATAATGATCTTGTATAAGTTCCCAATTAATTTCTCCTGAAAAGAGTTCATTAATATGTTTATATACCTCTTCCTTGTTAGGACGAAATAACTTCAAGTCCTTCCAATTCCGAATTCTAGGCATCAACTGAATTCCAAGTAAAGTTGATAATCCAAATACAGTTACACTTTGCCCCTGTGTATCAGAATGAATAATATCAGGTTGAATTTTTACTTTATCATTCATTAAAACATCTAATATATATACCCCTTCCCAAACTCCACAAGGAATGAAATTACTGAATAAAGCAATATATGTATCTGAAACATGATAATATCCTATACCACCATATCCACCATAGCGAATATGATTTTCAGACAACAGATTTTGCTCATACAGATCCCACTTTGTTCCGTCAGCTGAAGCGCTCTTCCCATCACCCCAATGCTTCGGTAGATCGAATTGATTATAGGCATTAATAATATATTGAATTGCCTTATCTAAGGCTTCAGATGTTACATGCCGTTGATTAATCCAAGAAATTTGTTTACGATCAAAAGTACTTAAAGAACGAGCTGTTTGAGTTGGTCCCAAATTACAACCATAGCAAAATACATTGGTAATATATCGATCAACCGCATGATCTAGCTTTGCATCATAACCAGAAATAGGACTAAAAAAACGAGTCCAATTTAGCCAATGTTCTGTATCAGCCAGAACGTCTAATACATTAATCGGTTCTAATTTTTTGTATATATAAGACTCTAATTCTTTGAGTTGCGGTGGATATTTCCGCTTTACTAGTTTTTTAATTACTACTTCCCCATTTTCAATACGTACTTGTTCATTATTAGGGAAGGATGAATCAGCGTCTTGTGCTACAGATTGAAGTTCTTGATACATTTTTCTTACAAATTCATTTCCACATGAGGGTTGATTTACTTGTTTACAAAATACAGGTAGTTGTTTCTCATACTCTTCCCATGAAATAAGTTGCTTTCGATAGTCAGCATATTTTTCACTACCCTCTATATATAAATCTCCTGCTTTAAGCTCCCACATAATCTGTGAAAATACGCATACTTCAAAATGACGACGATTTATTTCTTCGGGTATTCTTTTTTTCTTCTTTGATGGACTAACCCAACGCCACCAAGCATCTGGTATCCAGGATAAATCTAAAAGAGGGATCACTTCTCTTTTCCATGCACCTGTCTTTTCAATACGAGCAACTGGTATCCATTCTTTTCGAGTGAATTGATGTGATAATAAAAATGGAATCACTTCTTCCATAGATTTATCTTGGTTTGTAGAACGTAAAGATATTGAGTTTAAAATCTTAAATAATGTTGCTCGATGACTGGCAAAAAAACGCCATAAAAATGAATAATAATTATCACCACTAAACGCTAAGTGATTCTCACAGTCTTGCAACACTTGCTCTTCCTTATTTTCCAGTACAATTTTCATCGCATCAATTCGCTCTTCAGCTAATCCTTCAGTCTGATAGGCAATTAATAAATCATGTAAAGTTTCAACAAGCGAATCGGTTCGTTTTTGGGTCTTTTTTTTATAGTCTTGTAAACATTGACGTCCTTTTTTATGTATACTCATCATTCGTTTTATCAGCATTTCCCCGATATCATCTAAAATTTTTGATAACTGTATAGATACCAGAGAAATAGCTAAAGTATATCTCTTCTTCGGTTCCATCTCCATCATGCGATAAGCATTTAAAGTTTGGGATTCAGCCGCCATCTGTTGCACTTTAATAAGAGGAACTACTTGAAGTATATCTGTAGGTATGTGTTGATTTAATAACCAATCTCGATGAGATATGAGATCTCGTAACTGTGATAAAGTAGCCCTTTTTACATCATCTTTTATTCGCTTCCATGCACTATATGTAGAATTTGATTTTAGTTGAAATAGTTGATCAATGCTCTCTTTTTGTTCTGTACTTAATGTGTCAAAAACTTGTTCATAAATAAGACGATAAGATTTTCGTCTTACCTCGTTTGCCATGTCTTTTAAAGTATTGTATACAGGTAATTCATAACGTTGATGAATAAGTTCTTCAATGGCTGCATTAATTAAATCGGCGCAATCATCTTTACTAGAAGATAATTCATTTATGACGTCCAAGATTATCTGGCGTGCTTGCTCATCAAACGGGTGAATCTTCAAGTAGTCCCTGACAAAATGATAATGTCTTTCGTAAGTTCTCGATTCTCCATAAGCATTCCATATTTCCATTGTAGGTATTGGTAAAAATGCTTTGTTAGCAATGTGATGAATGATTGGTTGAGGAATATCCAAAAACCGAGGAAAAAACCCTAGTTTTTGTACGACCTTTATTAACACTAATAGCCCTAATTGCTGTACACTTCCCCGAGATTTACGTTCTGCCCATTGTATTTCTGTATGTAACGGTGTATATGTTTCTTCTAAATCTTGATCTGATAAATTATTTTTTATTCTAGGATAAATCGTATCTTGGATGCTTGGCATAATTAACTCCTTATATAAAATTTTATAATTCTAAATTATTTATATAATAAAATAGGAACCTATCATATTTCCTGATAGGTTCCTTCCTTAAATGGGAAAAATTTCAGATGTGGCGGGTTATTCTTCGAATCGTTTCCGTACCCCTTTATAAGTTACTCCGCTATCGAAACTAGCAATATATGCAAAGCCAGGAGCTTTTGGTGAAAACTTATTAAATAATTGTTTGATCGATGTATGTGTCTTTTCATTATATGTATTATACATCTCAATCACATACCCTTCCCTTTAAATGATTAGAAATATATTAACCTGTTATCTTTCTCATATTGAATCCAATTAGAGTCCGTATCGGATTATGAAATCCAAAAATTGGATGATCATCTTCAGGCTGGTTGCGCAGACCTACTTGGATACTTCAGTTTTGGATTATCTTTTGTATCATTCCAATATAATTTAAACTTTAGAATTAGATTACACATTTTACTTCAACTCAAAACGACATATTTTAATTTGACTACAATAATGCACCATCACACTAATTTCTTTAGTTTCTAAATTCTTCTCTTTATAGAGAGCTTAAATTTAGTGAGTGCTATTATCCCCGACTTTACGGAAGTACCTCTTTCAATTCCAAAACCACTCATGGCAACGTAATAGATATTTTCGAAATGGGGGAAATAGCATCTAAATTACAGATGTTATTGACCAAAATATCTATTTTACTTTCAGATTTAGGACCGATGTACTAGCGAATATGAAAACTATTTACCAGTCCTCTGTGAAGATAGGTTTTAATAAAATATTCATCTCCCTTATACCTTGTTCCAATTTCGGTTATAGTCTACAACTTTTATAGTCATCAACAACCTATTCCATAGTGTTTTACATTTTCGATATGAAAATCCGAATACCCCTTTTAAACAACTAAATTATATTAGACTATATTCACAAAAAAGCAGAGAGGTTCCAACTCTTTATTTTTCATTGTAGTTTCAAATGTGGTATTGAGTAGTGATGCCCTGCATTATCTGTAAGTTCCCCATTGACTTCAGCTAACTAGTTCAAGTGAGAGTGTCAAAAAAGTAACCCTGTATCTTTTGCCTTTTGTACGGCTTCTTCTCGATTTTTAACTCCTAGCTTCTCATAGAGATTGGAGGCGTAATTTCTTACCGTTCCGTTTGACAAGTAAAGTTTCGAAGCTATTGTTTTATAACGGCTTCCTTGTGATAATAGTTCCAAAATCTCTAATTCTCGTTTCGTTAATCCATACTCTTTTCCATCTGATTTTGATTCAAATGATCCTGTTTCTTCATTTTCTTCCCATATTCTATGGAACAAGTCATGATTAATCATCATGCCTCCTCGATAGACTAGACGAATTGATTCAGCTAGTTCACGCGAATCTATGGATTTCAATAAATATCCATCCGCACCATTTCGTATGATTTCTTTTGCCCTTTCTGTATTCTGAAAGGTTGACAAAATGAGTACACAAATTCCCGGCCATTTTTCCTTAATCATTTTAGTCGCATGAATCCCATCCAGATTTGGCATCTCTAAATCCATTAATACTACATCTGGCTTTAGTCTCTCACACAATTCCAAAGCCCGTTCTCCATCTTCAGCCATTCCCACTACTTGTAAATCCTCCTGTCCATCCAAAATTGTATGAAGACTTTCTCGGATGAAAGAATGATCATCGACAATACACAGGCGGATTTGTTCATTAGACAGTTGTACTTGTTTCGGTAAAACACATGAAATTAACGTCCCTTCCCCCTTTTTGGAATAAACAATGACTCTTCCTTGTGACTGACTCACACGCTCTTTCATTGCAGTTAATCCAAAACCATCCTTCCACTCTTCCGCCCCGCATCCATTATCCTGTACATCCAATCTTATCTGTTGTGGTTCAAAGTGGAGTGACACAGTGATTTCTGTGGAATGCCCATGGCGAACAGCATTTGTTAGTGATTCCTGCAAGCTCCGATATAGTGTCATTTTTGATTGTTTGGAGACCATATACTCTTCCCCTATTATTCGAGTACGTACATTTACCTTTGTATGTTCCTTAAATTCCTCTGTCAATTGTTGTAATGTGATAGGTAAGGGAAGCGACTCTTGTGATAAATCCATTTGATGCAAATACAGTCTTACTTCTTCCATACTGTTACGGGCCAATTGTAATAATGAATCGAGCTGTTGCTCTCCTTCTTTAGTCTTTAATTCCGTACGTAATGTTTCCATACCCATAATAATTGAAGTATAGGAATGCCCCATTGTATCGTGTAAGTCTTTTGAGAGCCTATCACGTTCCTCTAGTAAAGTAATCCGTTCAACCTGGGATACGTATTGTTCCAATACATGTTTCTGGTTCCGAATGGTTTCACTTTGACGGTAATTAATAACCAGTAAACGAAAGAAAGAGCCCATAGCAAAAGCTAAACTGAGGTGTGGGATGATTACCCATAAATCTGTTACTTTGGAAAATATCGCAATGAGCAACGGGAACAAAATAATTGTGATAGGACCCGACCAGCGGTAAGATTTATGGGCGCTATTTGCCGCAATCATAAAAGTTGGCATTAAAAAAGCAAGATACGCTGACGGAAATAATAAAGTTAAATAGAAACACACTCCGCCAAATAATATTATTTCAGTCAACAAATAATAGCGATAACTGAACATTAAACAAATCCAAGGTACTGAAAATGAAGCGACTTCCAAAAGAATAATGATCCAAAGTGGTACAGTCAAATAATCTTGTTGTTGCATAGTCGCTGATAGCAATGATAGCCAAATGATAAAACGTATACAAAGTAAGGCCCAATCATACCAAAACCATAGTTTCAAAGTCTTAAACAAGTTATCACTCCTTTATAGCTTTAAACATGGAACGCGTGTACATTCCAATAATTCGAACTAAGCAGTTTCCAATATGATTATGTATCCAAATGAGAATGAAACCAACAATCATGACAAAAATTGCCGTCTCCCATGAATTCACAGCAATGCCCAATAAGTATATATTAAAACATCGAAAAAGTAAGGGGGTAACGATACATACTAGCGGCATTACATACAGTAAAATAGCACATATAAGACTCATTATTCCGACAAAAAATTTCTGCATGAGCCAAAAAATAGCCCTCCAGTTGCTATTATTAAGGATTGTATCTCTCGCTTTAATCCATCTATCTCCCTCCTCTTTTATTCTTGGTTCGAATAAATCTATCGATATATCTGTATAAACCTTCGTCTGAATACGTTCATACTGAATAAACGTATGAGTTGTCTGTAGCACCCATTCCAACAAGGGAATACCCAAAAAGATAATCGTCATTACTAATGCCAATGTAATGCTGACCAGATAGAAACAAAAGTAAAAGAATCCGGATACAAAGGTAAATAACAAGAAATAAAAATCTTGCAAAGTTTTTTGAGCTGATGTTTTCGTCATTAAAATCTCTCCTCCACATTCATTGCTAATGCGTTAAAAGCTACTTTTTGATTCTAAGTCTTTTTCTGTCACATATGGTAGTGTCAAAGTGTCATGGTTTGTATGACATAACTATCAATACAGCCTTAGCCCACTCAACTTTTGTTATCCGTTATAAATATGACAAAAAGTTCACTATCGACTATGACTCGTTGTGCTAAAAATAAGATTGTGTTCCCAATCTTATCTTTTTTCTTTACAGATTTTTTGATACAAAAAAGGAATCCTTATAATAAGGATTCCTGAAAGAAACGAAGTGTCATAATCAATTCCTTGATTTCGTGCATCATACTTATAAATTTCTTAGTCCCTCATTTTATTTACTAAATAATACATAGTATTATATTTTAAGAGATTCTTATTGATGTAGTTGAGATGGACTCACTTTTTGAATTTGAACAAGTATATCAAACGTTTTACCTAATGATATATCAACAGTTTTTGGTATATCAGGCCCTTCCATAGTTATTCCAGCGAAAATTGGATGTTGTTCGTTTAACCAAGTTTTTGTCACGCCGTTTGCCTTACGTAAATCAATAAAAAATTGATCTTTTTTAACTTGTCCAAAGATGTAGTTATAACTGTTTGGATCATCCGATTTTAATATTCCATATGGGCCAAATTCACCATCGCTATTCTTGACATTATATTGTCCTTCATAAACTGACGTTCCAATAGATACGTACCGTTTTCCATAATATTCTGCTAAATGCTGCCCAGCTACTTTAGGGTATATAAAAGGAATCATATTTGTTTTCGAAACGTGTCCATTATGTCCCCATACAATGGTTTTTCCTAAATGTTCTTCAGTCCACTTCGCATTTTCATACATTGCAATATCATGTTTCAAATAAAAATCCGATGGTTTATCAGGAGGTGACGCTAACATTGTAGTAAACTGTTCAATAATACGAGCATTTTGTTTTATCCATGCGAACTCTTTGGATTTCCCGTTTAGAGAACTTTTATTTTGTTCTAATAAAGCACTAATTTGTTTAGCATCTGAAACATACTTTTCTTTTTCCTCTTTCGTAAGGCTCTCAAAAGTATTCATATCCTTTGTTACAGGAATAAGACCTTTTATCTTCTCTTCTACTCTAGGCACAAGATCCGAATTATTTTTCTTTATATATTCTATTATTTTATTATAAACATTCTCATTTACTGATTGAATGTCCATCCCAATGATACGCACTTTAGATTTATGTTTTGGATTAGCATTATATTTTTGAATCCAACTAAGTAGATCTAGCATTTCTTTCGTGTTAAATATAGGTGATAGATGTTGGCTTGGGTTTCCCTTACCAGTAAGAACATATCGATCAAGTTCCAAGGCTCTGTCCCATCCCTCTTCTAAAACTAAGTTGACAAAGCCCTTTTCAGATACTAAATAATTAACAATACGGTGTTTCATTGTAAAAACCTCATGAGCCCCATGCGTAGCTTCACCTAAACCTACAATTGAAGCTGAACCTACCATATTCTTAAGTGGTTTTAAATCATTAAGGGATGCGGTTGGATTAGTTGTTTTTAAAGGCTTTGCATGCATTTCTAACCATTCTGCTATTTGATTTGTATTGTAGGGAGCTGTAACAGAAACTCCTGTTTTCGAGTCTGCATAAGTACTTCCAACAAAATTAGTCAGTGTTATAGCAGAAACACCAAGTGCAATAATCATTTTCTTTTTCATAAAAACCTCCTGAAATACTTCTTTATTAATTTTTGACATGCTCTAAGGACTTCCGTTTAAACCATTAACTCTCTTATTACTGTTAAGATAAATTTATTCTATTTCCTAAAACTCACTTATTTCTTAATAGGTTCTTAAGAAATCCCTTAATTCATTTATACCAATATAAAATCAAATAACCTTCAATCTAAAAATAAAGGGAGCAGGTTATTTGATTATTCATTCCGTAAGCTTAATGCTCAAGTTAGTCATTTTTCACACGGTTAAACTAGATTAGAAAGGATAACGTTTTTTGGTACTTAATTACGAGTGTTAAAATCTCTTAAGTTGATAGCGATGGGTGCTCCCCCACACTCATCAATTAAAGAAAAAAAGAAAAAAATGAACTGACATCTCAAGGTGACTACCTGTAGAGAAACAAAATTTCGTTTAGGGGATACTCCAAAACCCTAGTCTGATGGCGACGTGGCGGGACCTCATGCCTATCAACTTAAGAACTTGCTTTATTCTAAAAAAAATTTTTAGAGTAAGTTGTTTTTGAACCAGAAAGGCATATTTTTAACTATAAAAACTATGACAAAATTTATCCGGTTTTCCTTTTTACCTACTTGCTAAATTCAGCAAGTAAAATATTTTTAAATGGATCAGGAATATCAGCTTTAAGGCTGTTCAAATTGACGGCCAATGTATGCTTGCCTCCAAGTGTGCCACCAGCAAAAGTGGTAAACCCTAGAACTTTACCCTGGTGTCCCCATATCGAGACACCATTTGGAAGCTTAGTTTCATAGATCCCAAGACCATATCCGGTTCCTTCTCTTCCTGTAGGAACTGTAGTAAGCATTTGTTTTAGTTGCTGTTCCTTCAGTAATTTGCCACTGAGTAAGTAAGAGAAGAATTTGTTTAAATCATCAGCAGTAGAAATCATATCTCCATCCGAGCTACCTGGGTTAATATAAGTAACGTCTTTTAGCTCACTTGCTCCGTCTAGTTGGAAATAGCCACGGGCATGCTTGGTGCCTGGAATCACGCTTGAATTGCCAGGTAGGAATGTATTTGACAAATCAAGCGGTTCAATAATCCGATTTTCAACCTCTTCCGCATAGCTGTTTCCAGTTACTTTTTCAATAAGGATCCCCAGTACTACGTATCCTGTGTTTGAATAAGACCAGCCCTTTCCTGGGGCAAAGTCTGGGGGAAGAGAAACCCCCATCTTTACGAATTCTTCAGCCGTATACGATTTTTTTGTATCCATCATATCAAAGTCTTTTGACCTTGTGTAGTCAGCGATACCACTTGTATGATTCAATATCTGCCGGATAGTAATCTGGTTACCATCATATCCGTTTCCTTGAATGACACCAGGCAACCATTTTTCAATGGAGTCGTCTAGATTCAAACGGTTCTCTCCAGATAATTGAAGTAGAACTGTTGCAATGAACGTCTTCGTTACACTACCAATGCGAAAGCGAAAATCTGTTTTCATTGGTTTCTTGGTGCTCAGATCCGCTATCCCGGCGGCATAACTCCAATTTTTACCACCCTTAGAAATTTGAGCGAGTATTCCAGGGTATCCAAGTTGGAGTGCATCCCGCATTGCTTTCTTAACGGAAGTACGATCGCTTTGATTACTTGTTTGTAACAAACTAGATACATTTTGCGTGGGTTCTGCTTTTACAATTGAGGCTGGTGTTATGTATAACAGGGAACTTCCAGTTATTAAAAGTGATAGACTTGCATATGTAATTTTATTGCGTGTTTTCATAAAGCATCCCTCTCCTTTATTTAAATTGTATAGTTAGTTGCTTGCTGTTTCGTATTAATCACACAGCTATTATCTCCACCAATGACAAAAAGTCAGAATTGAATTCGTAATCATATTCATAATTATTATTTTTACAAACTCCATTCTGTCCTAAGTAAGTCCCTCTTTTTCCACATGTATGTTAACCGTTAACCCTAGAAATTACTTTTATCCTTGAAACACTCTTGTTACTGGCTTGTTTTTCATAAATAGGTCATACCTGTTTCCTATTTCACGCCTCTTTATATTTTTAACATACACAATGAAGCCCTCCCCTCCTCATTTATTATTAATGGGTAATAAACTGCTCCTTGATTCTAAGGATTTTTCTGTCACATACGTTAGTGTCAAAATGTCATGACTTTTATGACATGACTTTTATGACATGACTTTTATGACATAACTATCAATACAGCCTTATCCACTCACTTTTTGTTGTTCTTTATAAATATGACAGAAGTTCACTATCTACTATGAGGGGTCACCATATTATTTCGGGAAAATTGTACGTTTAGACACAAATTAACCGATTCCCTGTACTTTAAGGAATCGGTTATTCATTTTATCGCTTTTTTATAGAGTTTTTCTCTCGTAATGGTCTTAGATTATTGAAATTTGTTTTTTGGTTTAAGTTCCACACATAATCACCTGTCAATGTGATGTGTTCCCAACCAAGTGGAGATATATGTTGTAAATATTTCTCTGGAATATCCACTCCTTTTGTACGTAAAGCATCTACTGCACGTGATATATATACCTTATTCCATAATACAATTGCTGAAATCAAAAGTTGCAAACCGCTCGCTCTATGTAATTGGTCCTCATAAGAACGATCACGAATTTCTCCTAATCGATTGAAAAATACAGCTCGAGCAAGAGCGTGTTTTGCTTCACCTTTATTTAAACCAATCTGTACACGTCTTCTAAGTTCAGGACTCTGCAACCATTCTAACGTATATGGGGCGCGGCAAGAATTCGTTCTTTTTTGAGCCACTCGCAAAAAATTCAAGGCAAATCCAATCATTTTGTTGAGTTTGCCTTGAATTTTAATTTTAGCTAACCGCTTCCAGGGAAACTGGAATATCAAATTGTAGATTTTGCGGGAGTCGATCCGAATCTAATTTATATTTACCAAATCGATTTACATGAAATGTAAGGTATGGACTAAGATCTGCCAATGTGTCTTTATCTAATGGGTTTCCTTCTTTTATATATTCATGAAGAATATGAGTAAGTTGAAATACATTGTAAAAAATTAAACAGTTTGCCACTAGATGATTATATTTAATTAATTTCCGTTGTTTTTCACGATTATTTTCTGCAATAATTCCTTCTCCTCCAAAGAATAACCATTTCGTAAATCCATTAAAAGACTCACTTTTGTTCGTAGCAGCCTGAATTGTACTTCGTAACTCTTCATCTGATAAGTAATTTAATAAAAATAAAGTACGAATTGCACAACCTAATTCTCGAAAAGCTTGATATAATTTATTTTTCTTGCTATAAGTACTGAGTTTATTGAGGATAGTAGAAGGATGAATGCGCCCTGTTTTAATCGACATTACCACACGTAACATATCTTCATAATGATCTTCGATCAAATTCCAATCAACTGGTGTTGTAAATAATTCATCAATATGATAATAGCTAGAGTTCTTACTTGGGCGTAAAAACTTTAAATTTTTCCAATTACGAATACGAGGCATTAATTGAATTCCTAAAAGATAAGACAACCCAAATATAGGAGCATTTTGGCCTTGTGTATCCGCATGAATTGTGTCTGGTTGAATATCAGATTTATTCTTCATTTTGTTTTTCTCTTTTTTCTTTTAAATCAATAAGTGATTTTTCGGCTTTGTGATCAGATATGGCTATTCTTTTAGTATACATTTCACCAATATCGTCAATGGTTTTAGCAAATTGAGTGTGTAATAATGCAATTGCAAGTGTATACCGTTTATGTGGTTCTACTTTTTTCATTCCAGCTGAATCTAATGTCATTGCTTCATTTGCTAATCTTGTAATTTTCGCTGGTGGAATACGAAGATTCCTAAAAAAGTCTGTTCTCACATGTCGTTCATGAATCCATTTCTTACGAGAAATCCATTCTTTTAATTGACTTAAGGTTGGACGTGCAGGATCCTGTTTAATCATATTCCAATCAGAATAAGTAGAACCGTCTTTACTGTGAAACAAAGCATCTAATTCCCCCTTTTCCTTTGGATTCAAAGTGTTTGATACGTATTGATATAAAGCTCGATAAGCCGTAGCATGAACATGATTTACTGTTTTTATCAAAGTATGAAAAGCTGGCAACTCATAACTATTTTTTACTAATTCAGCAATTGCAACATTGATAATATCACTTTTTTCATCTTTTTCTAATACAGAATTCTGCATGGAGTGTAACATCAATTGACGGGCCTGATCATCAAATGCTTTTGCTTCTCGATATTGACGAATCATTGCAATTTGACGAATACCAGTTCCAGAACGATGGTAGGATTCCCATTTTTCTACATGTGGGAGTTCAAGATGAATTGTTTTTGCTATATGTTTTATAATCATTTGTGGAACATCTGGAATTGGAATAAAATAATTTAAGCATTGGAATGTTTTTAACATAATCATCATCCCCAGTTGTGAGAAATCATTACGAGTTTTTGCTTTTACCCATGTGATTTCTTCCAAGGTAGGGGAAAATAATTTATCTAGCTCTTTTAAAGTGGGATTATTTTTTAATCTGGGATAAGCTGTTTCTTGTAAACTAGGCATAAAGCATCTCCTTTATTACATAATGTATTTATGGTAAAACAACCGCTGAATTGTTATCCAAATACTTTTTCTACAGATTCTTCTAAATCTCTTATTGAAGGAGCTGCGTATCTTCGGGTAATGTTTACATCACTATGTCCCATCAATTCAGCAACAGTAGCAATATCTATACCAGCAGAAACAAGTTCCCTGCCATAAGTATGTCTCAACATATGGGGATGCACGTTTAAAGGTTTGAAAATCCGTTGGATTGTCCGAATGGATATACGCTGTTTAAAATTAGAAAGAAATAATGCTGGATGGTTATCTGTACGATTCTCTAAATAACGGCGTAAATGATAGCGTGACTCTGATGGAAGCGGCACAGTTCGCACTATACCACCTTTACCATCACGAATCAGTACACTCCCAAATCTTTCACCCATCTGTACATCATCATGATTTAAAGCCACTAATTCAGAAACACGTAAACCTGTATAAAGTAAAAAATAAGCAATCGCAATAGAACGCAGATTCCCAGAACGTTCTAACTCCCGAAATATTCGGTTTCTTTCATTCCGAGATAATGATTTAGGTGAAATATGTCTGGTGTGACGAATACCAGGATGCTGAACATTTTCGACCAGATGCGATTTCTGACAATATTGAGAATAGGCGATAATAGAACTAAACTTAGGGTGTATTGTTGTTGCTTTATTTCCTTTATCTTGTAAATGTTTAATATATTGTTGTACATCATAACGAGTTAGTTGCTTTAAACTACTTCCTTCGAATCTTAACCATTTTTCAAAATTAGTCATATGTCTTATATAATCTTTAATAGTCGTTTCCCGTTTACCTTTTTCTAAAAGATAGTCTTTAAATCTATCGAGTTCTGCGTCACTTTTTTTCAACGTTATTCCCCCTGTATTTATCTCTTTTTCTATTAATCATACTAAAAAGTGACGCAGAATACATATTCTGCGTCATAATATTTCAAACTTTAAAAATTCTATTCTCTTAAAAAACACCACACCCTGTAATGATTTCTTCTGTACTTAACAAAGTAGCTTCTTGAATTGTGACGTTATTCTTTTTCATAAAAGATTGTACAGCATGATAACCTACGGCATAACCTGCGCCAGGTGCTAAGCCTACTGGTGCATAACCCTCTTTTTTAGCAATTTCATCCCCAAACATGTAACTATTAACTTCATCAAATCCTTTTAAATGAAAACCATCCCGAACAACATGAATCGAATATTCGAGTTCTTCTTCATCAATTGAGGTAACCCAAGGACCTAAATGTTCCTCACCGAACAACTCAGTAGCAAATGAATCTGCAAGCCCTTCAATGACTAAATACTCACCCAATGTCACGTCTCCATGATTCCAATCGAAATAAGAAAAACGGAGGTTATGATGAAATTCATGGGCAATAAGCGCGGGTATTCTCGGAACATTATAATCGTTTGGATGAATGGTTATAGTGACATACCCAGGTATTCCTCCGAAACCACAATAGCCCTTTTGATTTTTTAGTTTTTCAGGATCAGCAATATACATTCCAAACTTTAATTCTTCTGCAGCTACTTCTAAGTTGGCGGCTTTCGAAAATTCTATGCATCTTTTTAATGCTTTTTGAGCGATATCTGAAGCTTCTATTACTTTTAAATCATCTAATGCTTTTCTTGCTATATTACTTTCTTTTATATCCAGATATCCTAACATTTGAGTTGCCATCATAACATCATAACCATTTTTTTGTTTAGCTTTAAGTGGCACATTGATTGTGTTCCACATACCCTCAAAAGGCTTCATCATCGTGTATCTAAAGAAATTTTCTCTCTTTTCGAGAGGTAATGAAAGTAAAGTTTCATATTGATTTAAAGTATCTTCCATATATATTTTCATTTTAATCACCTCTTGTTTATATATTTTTCATTAAATTCATAAGACAGTTTAAGCGTATTTAATATGACATTTTCATTTTCAACATTCTCTAATTGGTTTAAAGATAAAAGTAAGTACTCTATACAAGTATACATTTCATCAAGCTGCAGTCTTATTTCTCTAATATCAAGTTCATGTAATGGAAAAGACGCTATAGATTTTAACCTTCTGCCTAATATTTTTAGAGTGAGAACTTTAATTAAGTCTAGTAAATCTTCATTTGATAAATTTATGTGTCCTATTTCATTTTTCTTTGGAGTAATCAAATTTAAATCACAATAATATCTTATTGCTCTTTCGGTCAAACCTGTGGCTTTTTTGACATACCCCGTCGTTACCAGTTGAATCCACCTCCTAAGATTAACTTACTCTATCACGTTGCGTTAGAGTCAAGGTGATTATCAATTTTTGATATGAAAAATAGCCCCTTCAATATCGAAGGGAGCTCTGTATTTAATAAACCTCAAGCAATTTCATTTCCATTAAATACGAACAACATAATTATATATAACTGTCATCTAGTGAGTGGCTCAAAAAAGAAGGAATTCTTGCCGTGCCCCTGTAACGGTGTATATGTTTCTTCTAAATCTTGATCTGATAAATTATTTTTTATTCTAGGATAAATCGTATCTTGGATGCTTGGCATAATTAACTCCTTATATAAAATTTTATAATTCTAAATTATTTATATAATAAAATAGGAACCTATCATATTTCCTGATAGGTTCCTTCCTTAAATGGGAAAAATTTCAGATGTGGCGGGTTATTCTTCGAATCGTTTCCGTACCCCATATAGGGGTCGCCCCAATGCCCATCAACTTAAGGATATTAACTATCCCCCAAGTGTAAAAATATGAAATGACAATAAAGTAGTTTAAAACCAAATAAAATCTTTTGGGAGATGGTATGAATTTGGGTTTTCATACCATCTTCTTTAATTTCTCTGTATAATAAAAGAAAGAATTTTTAGATATCTAAGCAATGAAAAGAGGGCAGGGGAAAATAACATGAGCTATATTATGAATTTACGAAAAAAAGTTGGAGCTGAGCCTCTAATTATGGTTGGAGCCTGTGTATTAATTTTTAATAATGAAAATCAACTTTTGATGCAATTAAGAAAAGATAATAAATGTTGGGGACTTGCGGGTGGCTCTATGGAATTAGGGGAAAGCCTTGAAGATGTTGCAAGTAGAGAGATGTTTGAAGAAACAGGATTAAAAGCGAATCAATTAGATTTATTAAGCACCTTTTCAGGCAAGGATTTTTATTACCAATATCCACATGGAGATGAAGTATATAATGTTGTAACAGCTTTTATCTGTCGAGATTATTGTGGCTCATTAAAATTTGACGAGTCAGAAGCTACAGATATTCAATTTTTTGATTTAACAAAACTTCCTAATAATATAAGTCCTCCAGATCAACTGGTAATTGAAAGGTTGTTTAATTTACAATAAAGTCATTTAAAAAATAATATAATTGTTTAAAAATCCTTCTTCCACTAACGGAGTAGATTAGCTCAATAAGGAATCAAAATAAGAACTTGTAGCTTCTGAAGAAATGGAAAAAAAGAAAGATTTTAAATACAAAGTAGACTCTGTTATACAGAGGTAGAGAGATATTATAATTCATTTGTGATAAATTAGGAATAGTTTGATTTGTTTAAAACTGAGTAGAGGATTATAAAGTGTGTGCGGTTTTTTGCCAAGTCCTATATGTCTTATTCTATGGAGGAAATATGCTTAAAGATAATTTTAAAATTAGTAATATTCCCACGGTTTTATGGGGAGATAAGAGTGAAAAAATTTTTATTGCAGTACATGGAAATATGTCAAATAAGGAAGATGCAGTTATTCAAATATTAGCTGAAGAAGCCAATCAAAAAGGTTATCAAGTATTAAGCTTTGATTTACCTGAGCATGGAGAAAGAAAAAATGATAATACTCCTTGCAAAGTACAGTTTTGTGTTAGTGAATTATCTATAATTATGAATTACGCAAAAGAACATTGGAAAGAAGTAAGCGTGTTTGCATGTAGTATGGGAGCTTATTTTAGCCTTTTAGCCTATCAAAATGATGTGTTAGAAAAGGCATTATTTTTATCACCAGTAGTTAATATGGAACGAATTATCGAAAATATGATGAAATGGTTTAATGTAACACCAGAGCTTTTGCAAAAAGAAATGACTATAGAGACACCTATTGGTCAAAAGTTATATTGGGATTATTTATGTTATGTAAAAGAACATCCTATTAATACATGGAATACAGATACCTATATTATGTATGGAGCCAAGGATGAACTGTGCGAATTTGAAACTATTAACTATTTTACAAAAAAACATCGTTGTGAATTAGAAGTCATGGAAATAGGTGAACATTACTTTCATACTGAAGAACAGTTAAAGATATTTGAACAGTGGTTACACAAACATATCGATTAACAAATTACAATTTATCTTGAACCTGTTAGAGAAGAATGGTGAATATATAAACTGATATTATATTTGAGAGACATTATAAATGTGAATGTATTCACTTAAACAAACAGGTGCATTAGTTCAATAAGAATTAAACAACTTTATTAATGATTTTTGAGTACAAATACCTTTAAATGTATAGAAATTTAACAACTTTAAAGAGCCTTACCGCACACTAGATTGTAGCAAGGCTCTTATATTTTCATAATAAAATTAAACAACTATATTATCGATTTACATTATCTTTGCACAAAAAAAACGTCATCCTTTCTGTATATTTTTACAAAAAGAATAACGTTTTTTTCGTTTTATAGATACAATTTCATTCATTTTTCTTGGTGTTCCGCATCCCATTCACTTAAATAGGATGCATATTCTAATTCATCTGGATTCTCATGTAACATAGAAATAAATTCTAATTTATTTCCATCACAATCCAGAAAGTATACACTTGCAGCGGGCATCCATCTTTGGACAATTGGCTCTTGATTTCCTTTTCCTTGACTTCCTACCACTTCTATTCCACGTTCCTCTAACCACAATTTAGAAGTCATTAAAAACTCCAAATCTACACCAAAAGCAAAATGTTTCGGCTCAAAGTCTTCAATATTATGTACTTCCCATAATCCAAGCATTTGTTTTTTATTTTCTCCTACCCAAAAGAAAGCCACTCTTCTTTTGGATAGTTTTCTTGCTAACGCTAACCCTAGCTTGTTTTGATAGAAATCTATCGCCTTTTCTAAATTTCTTACATGTAAATGAGTCTCGTATATGTTCTGTATCATTATGCTTATTCCTTTCTTTATTGGTAACTACCAGTTGAGTAGTTACTGTAATTCTAAATTTGAAATATGTATAATCCTAGTAATGTACATCTATATCCGATATACCTATTTACTATTATATCGAAATTGAAATATGATAAATCCAACTGAGGTAGCAAGTTCAAATGAAAATTCTACTACTTTTGTAGGGGAAATATCCATTAAATTCAGATGAAATCATATTTAAATAATGTGTAGCTTTAGAATAAAGATTGATCAAATTAATACTAATAGCCTTGATAAACAAGCAAAAAGAAAGAGCGTGTTTTGAAAAAGATTAATCAAAACACGCTCTTAATATATTTTATTGAATCACTCTTTTATAAAAAAGTTTGATCATTTCTATGATATTTCCTCCATTAAAGCGCCCTTTAATGGAGGAACATGCCAGAGGGTGTCAAACAAAGAACTAAGGCTTTGGTCAACCTTTTATAAAGCAGTCACAGTAGTAATTTTGTGACTGCCATTTTTAACTAAACGAAAATTGAAACACACTCTAACGATATTAATCTCTTAATAACAGTAAAAATTTAGTTACTCACTTTTTGTTTTTCTTGACATAAAAAGGGGCAATCCCTCAGCCAATTTTCCATGGCTTTTGGGACAGCCCCTCTAATCCTTTAACTGATAGAAAACCTGTTCAATTTTGCCTCAGTACCAAGCATGACAGTGTTAAGCTCATTCCCTCGGCTATCTTGTCCCCTTCTGAAATAGAGACTGCGTAAAAAATTCTTGCTGTTCACGCGAGCAATCACCTGACTGCGACTTCTCGGCAAATTGCAGCATTGCGCTAAACCGCTAATCCAATCAGCGATTTCTTGATGTGGAAGTAACTCTTTGTCAATCATCGTATCCACGATGTTGACCAACCGCTCATCATCCTCATCGCTAAAAATGTGTCTACCATTATGAAGCATGCCAGAAATCGCGACAAGAACCTCACGCAGTAGTGCGACGCTGCTCTCCTCGCACTGCACCAGCTCGACAAAAACATCCGCACCGTGAGACGCGCTGTGAGCCCAGCCTCCTACTGAAAGGTAACCTCGCAGATCCTTCTCCTCTTTATAATAACGGAGCATTGCATGCATTAATTGCTCAATTTCCGCTTGATTGAAAAATGGATTCTGTCTGTGGCGTTGCACAATCAAAGCGATAGGTAAGGCAGAGAACGTCCTTGTAAAAACTGACTGATCATCCTCGCTGCCAATACTATAGAACAAATGGTTCTCATCAGTCAGAACAGTGAAGAGGCTTCGTAACTCCTCTTCACTGAACCTATTCTCTTCCTTAATCCACATATAAAACATCGGATAAATCAGGTTATCCCGTAATTCTGGCTGAGGATCGCCAATATATTGAAGTAACAAAGGTAAGAAATCTTGATGCTGCTCACCTTCGCGTAACTGATACTCATCCTTCTCAATTCTTTGCAAATCCAGCATCAATTTGGTCCTTGTATCACTCATTTTCCCATCCCTCTCATCATTCGTTCTATTCGGTCGATTGTTTTTTCAAATACTCTTAAACCTACGTTGTTATATTTTAAAATTTTTTGCAATCTTATTTTTACTCCCGATTCATGAGCTGTAATTAACCTTTGACTCTGCTTTAAGTCATCAATAAGAATTATTACCGATAATATCCAAAGTGAAATCATATAAATTATCATAGTGTAATAGTTCAATTGCTTTATCTCTTTTCATTTCACGCCTTACTGCATATGTAGTTTCTCTATTTTTTCGAAATCTGTTCTGCGGCCAGCAATAATATAATTCGAATACTCAGTTAAATAAAAATAATTACGTTCTAAATCCGACAGAAATTCATGCTGTCTGTTTGTTTTTATTCCTTTTAAACGAGTTGAACGACCCTTTGAAGATACATCTTGAATCTTTAACCAAGGTTTATAATCTACTCCAATACCGGTCCCTCGACCTTGTTTAATCCACTGTCCAATCTCAGATGTTCTTTTTCTTTTCGACATAAAAACAACCCTTTAGATAATCATATCTAAAAGGGTAAAACGGTGCAACGTTATTTCAAATCTACATAATGAAAAAACGCTATTCTTTTGGTAAGAATATAAAGAAAGGATGGCATTTTTTACTCTTGGGGGTAGTTAATGTTCTTAAGTTGATGGGCATGCGGCTGTACCCCCTTAGGAACTTTCTTGATGAGAATGGAAGGAAGCATAAATTACCAATTTATCTATTTTAGATGTCGATTTGTTTATTGACATCTTTTTTTTTTATGATTTCCCATTTTTTAGGTGTGTCTTTTTGGCAACACCCTACCCTTAATAAAACCTTGATATTACTGGTTTTTTTATTTCCTCTATCTCACTCTTATATATAAGCCTAAAAGTTCCGCAAGGAACGGGTCGTATTTTTGAAAAAACCATTCAAAAATCTCCACCCTCAAAATTAAAAAGTCGGTTCGTTAATCCTCACCTAAAGGCTAACGTCTTTTCTTTTTAATTTTGTCCTTGCAAAACTTTTTTCGGCAGGTATGAGCATGTCGCCAAGCCGAACAAACCAAAAACAAGGTGTTAAGTTGTCCGACTTGGATCAACAATTATACCTGCCGAGCCGCCAGTTCTTTCGCTCAAAATATTGCTCTTTTTTCATATAAATCAACGTTATGTGGGGTTTAGCCCCCACACGACTAGCCAGCACTCACACCCAAAAACAAGGAAAAAGCAAACATAAATAACACTATATAATTAGAAATGAGCTTCAATATGAACTATCATTAATACTTTGGACCCATCATTATAAATTGATTTGCAAAATTCTCCATTGCTCTTCTATATTTTTCTAAATCACCTTGTATCCTTTGAAATTCATCAATTCTATATGTAAGCTTATCATCTACTTCACTCAGCCTTTTTTCAATTTCTATTGAAGTATTTCCTTTCCAGTTATGAGATAATAGTGTTTTAATAGAGTATAGTTTTGTTTTATGATTCTCTAAATCTTCTATACATTTAACCAATTGATTTGTAGCATTCATTACATCTACAGAGTGGTTAATAACATCATAATTTTTCATTCAATGATCTCCTTTCTGTTACCCTTGATTATCCACTTGTTCAAATTCATCTGCTTTTTGATCTATAAAGTCTGCTACTGAATGAAGGGGTTCCATATAACCTCTTTGGAAACCATAAACAGCATAAGTAATCGTATTAATTAAATTCCTATCTACACTAGCTGGTGATTGTTGTAATACATTTATTATTTTATGACTTGCTTCTGTTATCTTTTGGTTGATATCCTCAATTTCATTTTTTAAATCCCGTGCAATTTGTTTTATATCTTCAACTTTTAATTGAATTTCTGTTTCCTTGGCTTGTTGAATAACTCCATCTGGTTCTGATTCTGCTTTTAAAATGGCACGTCCATCGGAATGGAACATACCCTTAAAGGTATCCATTGGATGCTCTCTCATAAATAAAAGACCAAGAAGACCATGAGATGTTCCATTGCTTTCCACTAAGTATTATTTACCAATTTGTTTTGCGCCAAATTGTTCAAAATTACCAACAGCATCTTTTTTATGAGTAAAGTCGGTTGCTTTATTTTCCATCATGCCTTCATCTACTCGTTTTTTTGCTTCATCACTTAATAATCTATAAATATTTGGTGCAGCATATGTTGTTGTATAACAATTTCTTTCTGCCGCTACATATTGAGCTTCTGCGGCTCCCTTACTATGTCCGGTAGTGTGAACAGAAGTTGGTTCATATTTTTTATTCACTTTATCTACAAATTCTAGCGCACTATCAAATGATGTAGGTAGATTTTGGAACTCTCCACCTATTGCACCAAAGTTTTTTTTTCATTCCAAACCCAATGTGAAATATGTCTGTAGATAGGTCTCCATCAAATTTACCAAACTCTGTTCCGCGGAATGAATAGATTATATTGTCATAATGTTCTTTATGTGGGTCATAATCCTCTGCAGGTACAACAGCGATTGCTTGTAATCCATTTTTTATTTGTTGACAATCCGAATCTATGGATTCTATAACTTTCCATTCGTGTCCATTTGTGCCTTTTATTTTGGCACCTTTATGTAAGAGTTTATCACTGTAAACTTGGTCGGATAGTTGATAAAAGTCTTCGTCTGTTGCAATCGAATTTTTTTCGAATTCATTCATATGTTTCAACTCATTTCATGGTATATTTTTACTATATTCAAATGCAAGGGGATTCCAAATGAAAAAGAAATTGGTAATTATATTATCCATTATTTGTATTATAGCAGGGGGATATATTACGATGGAATATGTAAAACAAAAAGAAAAAGAAGATCAATTTTGGAAAAAGCAAGAAGCTCGGATAGAAAAATATATTCATTATAATGTTTTTCTTTTTTAATTTACCCATATTTCCCCTCCTTCCAACTTAGCCAAACGCAAGTTCGGTTAAGTTATATAACATCAAAAAGAAAATGTACATAATATTTCCATTCTGCATATGTATCTACATTAAGACACAGTACTTCTCCAAAAAACGTAAAATATGACTCATTTTAGAATGATACGCTATACTTTCCTATGATTCTACTGAATGAGATACAAGTTTTTTGTTTCAGGGGGCATTTTTGAACAAATTCCATATAACCACCTCAACACTCTTCAAATTAAGTTTTATAGGGATTGATACTTGTAGTATTAATCGTCACTCTAAAACCTGTTAAATCGGATTCTGAGGAGTCGTTTTTTCTACATTGCAGATATATTTTTACATAAATATACAAAAATAGAATTTAACGCATCTTTCTGTTCGTATACATTCAATTCGTTCTATCAACCTAACATATCCGCAAAAGTGGTTCCTACATTGTTTTTACGCTTCATATGTTTTTCTAAATAAATCTTAGTTGTTTGAATATTTTCATGGCCCAATGTCTGCATTAAGTGATATAAATCAGCATTCCCCTGCTCCACTGCCATAATCGCAAAGGCGTGACGAAATGTGTGTGCTGTTACTGGATTTTCACGATGTTGTAAGAAATCTAAATTTGTTTTTTTTATCATATCTGTTACTTGGTTAGATAACGTTTTGGAGTTATAAAAGTTCCCTCTTTGATTGACAAATAACGGACTCTCATCTCCCTGGTCCAATACTGTTTTAAAGCCTCTTCTTTTTCTCATTTCACAAATACATTGATATAAATGTTCAGAAACGAAAAGCTCACGCACCTTATCCCCTTTTCCAGTAACTTTTAGCCAATACTTACCGTCATAGTGTAAATCTTTTACCCTTGTTGTACACAATTCCTGAATTCGTGCACCAGTACTTGCTAACGCAAGCAGAATTGTGTAATTCACTAAGTGTCCTCTATCTTTATAAAAACTGAGTATGTTCATGACTTCATCATACGATAAATCACGGTTTGGTCGATCCTGCTCATTTACATTTGCACGCTGCAATTCTCCATGAAGTGTTTTTTCAATGTAACCGTACTGGTGCATATGCTGCAAAAAAGAACGAATCAGTACGGTTTTCTTCGCAAGTGTCGCAACCGCATAAGTTGATTCATTTCGGCCATTCTTCACCTGCTTTAACCAGGTATTATACTTTCGAATGTGCCAAGGTTTTAATGTTTTTAATAAGGAAGCTTTTTGCTTTACTTCTTCCCCGTTTATTTCAAATTCTTCTGCATGCTGCACCATACATTGGCAAAATGATAGAATTTCTGTTACATAACTCTTCTTTGTTTCTTCTTTTCTATTTTTCTTTTCATCCATATCTTTTTGTAGATGAACAAAATGATAGATCACTTCTAGATCACTTAAGAAATGATATTTATCCTTCCCCTCTTTTTCTGCTACCTCTATTTTCTGTTCCACATCTTTTATATAACTACTATCATTCATAAATGGAACAACAGCTTGTATGTTATCTATATATGTATTTATAAATTGTTTTTTATCATTTCTAATTGCTATTAATTCTTTACTACTCATATTATCCATACAATCTCGACCCCTTTATCTGTATAGATTCACAATAATTTATTTCATATTCAATTATACAATGAATCTTAATTCACTTACATTGATTATACAAAATAAAAAGTATGCTTATTCTGTAAGAACTCTCCATTCTTCTCTATTTAATTATACATATAATTTTTTATAAATTATTACAAATAATATATATATATATAATCAAAAATTAATTAAACATTAAACGTATTTTATATCTTATTTTACATTCAAAGATTTTCAATTTATAAATCACATATAACCTTAACTTTAAATCCATAGTGAAAATGATGTATTTAACATATTAAGAATTGATTTCATATGTATGATGCTCTCTGATATAATATAAATATAGTTAATCAATTAGTAAAATTGAGTAAGGGGGCATTATTTTCATGTCACAAGATTTATTGTTTATTACAAAGCCCACGGTAACTACAAAAGAAGCAGCGGATTTAATGGGAGTTACCGTACAGACTATCCTAAAGAAAGAAAAAGAAGGTTTAATCGAATGTGTATATAAAGATAACTGGAAACAGTTTGGCAGCAAAATATTTTACTTAGAAGATATTGAACGATTAATGAATAGAGAAGAGATAAAAGGTTTAAGTACAAAAGAAGCTGCTGAACTTTTAAATGTGGCACCATCTACCATCTTTACTTATATTAAATCTGGAAAATTACCAGCAACCATGGTGAAAAAGCGTGGAAAACAAGTATATGTCATTGCTGAAGAAGATTTAGAGATTTTTCATCTCGATTATGAAAAAACAACTACGAAAGAACGAAAAACATTTATCTCTAAGATCCAGGATACTGAAATTTATTTATTCCAATTACTTACACATAAAGATACATCTAAATTAGCTCGTGTGATAGAAATCAATGGAACAGATGGAAAAGTCATAACACAGGATGAAGAAATATTTCCACTATCTGACTACAAAGAACTTGGCTACACAGCTGAACATTTCGGTAAACATACGGTGATTACGAAACGTGGTTATCTATCTTTTACTTTAAAAAAACCTCAGCTATTTAATTCGATTACTTATAATTTAATAAACTTGTTTTATAAAGAAATTGGTGTAACCAATATGCGTTTAACTGTGATACAAGACAAAATTCATATAGAAATAAAACCTTTTGTATTAAAAGTGGAGCCACTACAATTTCAAGAGGAGATCAAGTACTTACATTCTCATATGAAAACGGGTTCTATATTACCGCATATTGAAGGAATCTACTTTAAAAGTAATGTAGAGCCATTAACTTTCCATGCAGATCATGAATTCAAACAAAAAATTATTGAAATGGCCTCAGCAGCCGGTTTAGGACAAGAAGAATTCCTTCTTCAAGCAGTCAAAGCATACATTACCAAGTTGGAAGAAACAGATTAGTGTAGCTTTTGAATAAAGTTTAACTAAAAGGATTGCAGAAAGCTTTATTTAGCAGCAAAAAAAGAAACTATTTTGAACAAAGATTGATCAGAATAGTTTCTTCGGTTCTGGTGCAAAAATATATTTTTAAAAAAGTAGGACCTGAATTTCCTACTAAATTACAGATTATGATGCGATACCAAACAATTTATCAATGAAATCTTTTTGATTTTGGGCAGACTTTACCCCTTGATGAAGTTGCTTCTTTTTCATCATATGCATCGCTTCTATGCCACTCAGTATGTAAGTGGCTGTACGAAATGATTTGAATCCTAACATCGAACGCACTCGCTTTTGAATAAATCGATGATCTTGTTCCACGATGTTATTGAGATATTTCACTCGCCTTATTTGGATGCCTACAGGCATCTTTTTTTCATTCTTCAACTCTTCAATTGCTACAGGATAGGCGGGATTCCTATCGATGGTTATCACACGAGGCTGTGAAACATGAAAAGACTGCAAAGCTTTCTTGAAGAAATGCTTTGCAGCCTTGTGATTTCTTGTTTTGCTTAGGTAGAAATCAATTGTGTTTCCTTCTGAATCAACTGCACGATATAAATACATCCACTTTCCTTTGACCTTAATATACGTCTCGTCTACTCG
>NZ_JAGDQK010000053.1:0-31113 GCF_017498755.1 Bacillus sp. XF8
ACTTCTAATGAAAACTTTGCCATAAAAAAACTACACCTCCAATTGTTAATTGTGTCTAACAATTGGGGTGCAGTTCACTTTTACAAAAAAATAAGGTGGCTTTTCTTTACTAAAATAGGTCAAATCCCATAGGTAAACGCAATCCAAGATATAGTACAATAACAAGCGCAATAATAAATTGAGCCCAAAACGCCCCTGCTGGTTTATTCTTACTTGTTTTCACAAGAATCATTTCCATTGCAGCAATAACCCAAACGCCAACTAACATTTTTAGGCCATACCACATGTGCATGTTCCCTGTCGCTGTTTTCATAATACTTTGATACAGTAAGAAACCTGTTACGATAATAATAATATACACAAGACGAAGCCCCATATGTATGCCTTTACCTTTTCTCCCAGCTGTATACATAGAATACGCTACGAAGAATAAAATAAGTCCCAATGCCCACGCTGTAATATGCAGATGTGTTGTCATGGTACCCCCTACCTCCTCTTTTCACACTTTTTCACTTTATATGATACCATGTTCATTTCTTTTTTAGGAAATGTTTCGCTTTTTCCAACTTAAATGATATAATATTTAGAGTATTTACAAACTTCTTGTAATAACAAAAGGGGGAACAATCATGATTCAAACAAAAGACATTATCGAACTAACAGACACATATGGGGCAAATAACTATCATCCACTTCCAATCGTAATCGCTAAAGCGGAAGGTGTTTGGGTAGAAGATCCTGAAGGAAACCGCTATATGGACTTACTTAGTGCATACTCTGCAGTAAACCAAGGTCATCGTCATCCTAAAATTATTAACGCTTTAATTGACCAAGCTAATCGCGTTACGTTAACTTCACGTGCCTTCCATAGCGATCAATTAGGTCCTTGGTACGAAAAAGTTGCGAAACTAACAAATAAAGATATGGTACTTCCAATGAATACAGGTGCAGAAGCTGTTGAAACTGCAATTAAGACAGCGCGCCGCTGGGCATATGATGTGAAAAAAGTAGAAGCAAACAGAGCAGAAATCATCGTTTGTGAAGATAACTTCCACGGACGTACGATGGGTGCTGTTTCTATGTCATCAAATGAAGAATATAAACGCGGATTTGGCCCAATGCTTCCTGGCATCGTTGTTATTCCTTACGGTGATTTAGAAGCATTAAAAGCTGCAATTACACCAAATACAGCAGCATTCATTTTAGAACCGATTCAAGGTGAAGCAGGAATTAACATCCCACCAGCTGGTTTCTTAAAAGAAGCTTATGAAGTATGTAAAAAAGAAAACGTTTTATTCGTAGCAGATGAAATCCAAACAGGTTTAGGCCGTACTGGTAAAGTATTTGCTTGCGACTGGGACAACGTAACTCCTGATATGTACATACTTGGTAAAGCACTTGGCGGCGGTGTATTCCCAATTTCATGCGTTGCTGCAAACCGCGATATTTTAGGCGTATTCGAGCCAGGTTCTCACGGTTCTACATTTGGTGGCAACCCACTTGCATGTGCTGTTTCTATCGCATCTCTTGAAGTATTAGAAGAAGAAAAATTAACAGAGCGTTCTCTTCAATTAGGAGAAAAATTAGTAGGACAATTACAAGAAATTGATAATCCTATGATCACAGAAATCCGCGGCAAAGGATTATTTATCGGAATCGAATTGAACGAGCCTGCTCGTCCATATTGTGAGAAATTAAAAGAAGCCGGTCTTTTATGTAAAGAAACACACGAAAATGTAATTCGTATCGCACCACCTCTTGTTATTTCTGAAGAAGATCTAGAGTGGGCATTTGAAAAAATTAAAGCGGTACTATCTTAATATGAACAAGCTGCCTTTTATAAGGCAGCTTGTTTTATGAAACAATCATTTTTGAAAAAAGCCATATACCAACGATAATCGGAAATAGAAGCACTACACCTACTACGCAGGAGGCAACCACATGTTTCAATCGCCACCAATCACTTATTATCCCTTGCCGAAACCAAAACAATGAAAATGGTACAATCAACACCAATGCTGTTATCAATCCTGGAACGTATCTTTCTATCAAAATTGCCCCACCGATGTGAAACAGTCCATTCATAAAAATCATTGCTTGTATAACTAACAATATATAAAGCAAAACTTTCTTTTTAAATATAAAATGAGCACATACAAGCAGAAAAACAATGGCTGTTAATAAACATAATGCAATGAAAAAATATTCCTTTTGTCCCGTGTTTTCTTCCATACGAATCGGCTGTAAATATTTCATTTCAGGAAAAAAATAATATTCCTCAGCATTATGAAATGCAAATAATATAGGGATGAGCCACATGGATAAACTACTATTTAACTTCGTTTTGAAGCGTTCCAATATGTTGTACCTTGATTGTCACTTCATCACCAGCATGTAAAAATTTTGGCGGTGTAAATCCTTTCCCAACTCCAGCTGGTGTTCCAGTCGCAATTATGTCCCCAGGCTCTAACGTCATCCCTTTACTTACAATAGAAATAATATCTTCTATTGAAAATATCATATTTGCAGTATTTGAAGTTTGACGAATTTCCCCGTTCACTTTTGTCTCAATGTTTAATTTGTTTGGATTTTCAATAGCTCTCTTATAGACTAAATACGGGCCCATCGGACAAAATGTATCAAAACTTTTTCCTAAGAAAAATTGTTTATGTTTTCTTTGAATATCTCGAGCGGTTATGTCATTTACAATTGTATAGCCGAAAACATATTCAAGCGCCTTCTCTTTCGCAATTTGTTTTCCACGTTTTCCAATTACAATTGCGAGTTCGCCTTCATAATCTAGTTCGTCCGTTGCATGCGGATGACTATGGATCTTCTCACCATTCCCAATAACTGTCGTTGGCGCCTTTGTAAAAATCATGATATCTTTCGGAACGGATTCCTCCCCGCCCATCTCTATCGCATGATCACGGTAGTTTTTTCCGACGCAAAGAATATTCTTTCTCGGCCTTGGAATAGGTGCTAATATTTTAACGTCTTGTAACGGATAATACGCCGTCGTTTCATTCTCTTTTGCCCAATTTGCAATTTCTTTTACTTTTTCAATAAAGGCATTTCCTTGTTCGATACACTCTAACATTGTAATAGGAACTGTAATCTTTTCGCCTTTTTGCCTTTGCGCTTCTCTAATATGAAGCACTGTTTCTTCATGCTCATCCACAATACCAACAAATACTTTTTCTTCCTTCTTCACTGTTACAAATCGCACTATTTCCACTCTCCATCCTAAAACTCATACAATGTAATTGTATTCGCATTCCTTTAAAAAAACCCTGCCAATCCGTTTTAATTTTTACAACATTCTTTACTTTCTACATCTTTCCTATTATTTTTTTGGAATATAATGTAGAATTTTTACTTTTTTTATCGAAGCTATTTCTTTTTTATGGAACTTTTGTATAATATGTACTACATATATACTTAAAATTTATAAAGAGATGGAGCCGATTCTATGTTTGAGCAAGCAATTGAAAAAAAACGTGAAAAAATGATATATTTTGCTGAACGCTATGGAATAACCTCTCAAAAAACAGTAAGTTGTAGCCAAGAACTGGACAGGCTCTTAAACGTTGTTTGGCTTATGAAAGTAGATTTTGTCCCAACTCATACTATAGACAAACACACACAATGAAGTGTGTGTCTTTTATTGAAAAAAAACACATTTTAATAAAAATGCCCATACAATAATAGAAAAGGATATTTATCATCCCATTATTTTCTTGACATGAAACACATATATAAATCCAAATTGAAAAAACGACATAACACCATTCTTTTTAGATGGAAGAGAGCATCCGGCCATGCATAGAAACGGTCAGATCCTTTTTCTGCCCCATGCCAAGTGAAAACAAAAGGAGAAAACAAGTAGCGGTCACCTTTTGTTCTCCATAGCAGCGATTTATATGTCGGGAAATCAAAATGGATATATATCGTAACAGCAATACAAATTTTATTATGAAAGGTGTTTGCTATGCCAGCAATGGTTGGACATATTCATATCGTTAATATTGGATCGAGTGGTGTTTTTCATATTGGGGATGTATTTGCAATCAGGCCGATTAGTTACTCTCGTGCTTTTGCAGGAGCTGGTTCTTTTAATGTAGGTGAAAATGTTTCTGTATATAATTATCAAAATACGACGACGGTTAATGATACAGACGTTATCGATCAAGCTATAATTGGATCAACTTAAAGGAGGCGAATCGTAAGTGAACTTTTATGTACAGCAAAGTATTATCATTAACAATATAAAAATTGAAAGCATTACAACATCATCCGTTTTTCAAATTGGAAGTGCCGGTAGCATTAAAGCGTTATCTAAATTCTCCAATACTGGTGGATTTACAGAGCCACTTCGCCCGCTTACAGCAAAAGGACAAATTATTTCTATTAAACCGATGATGGGTTCTTCTTAAACTATTTTTATCATAAACATATATAGCAAGCATACACACCCTCCCTGTTGAAAAGGAGGTTTCACATCGTGAATCAAGATATATACATTTACCTACAGCAGTTTCAACAAGTTCTTCAAAAACAGCAAGAAACAATCTGCGCATTAGAAGAGCAAGTACGGACATTAACAGAAGAGCTTGATGAACTAAAACGTCGTCCCTCCTCTTCCATAGGAAAAGTTGAGTACAAATTTGATCAATTAAAAGTAGAGAACTTAAATGGTACGTTAAATATCGGCTTAAATCCATTTGCAACCACAGATCAACAAATTGAAGATTTTCAAGTCGATACTGAAACATTAAAAGTAAACCCCGAGACACAACCAAATCCTGATTTTTATCAAGATATCATTCAAGAGATGCATCGTTACTTAGATGAGGAAGCATATGGTCGTATCCTTCATTTTGAACAACAAGAACGAACACCACTCGATGAGATGTATCGACAAATGATGGTGGACGATATAAAAAAACAAATGGAGCACCGCCTCCCTTATTATTTATCGCAAGTACAGCCATATGAGGATATTACGTCCAACCCTCAGTATATGAAAGATGTAATCATTCAAGCCATGAAACAAGATATCGATAAAGCATTCCTTTCCTTTATTCAGCACATACCGAACAACTTCCGAAAGGAGTAAATATGTATGAATTTTACCGTTGTGAATCGTGAAATAAAAGTTGGTAATATTGAAATGAACGGGGTATCTTCATCAGCACTTTTTTTAATCGGTGATGCGAATTTGTTGATTCTCTCTTCTATTCTCGATACACCGCTCGAATCCGTTATTGAAGGTGCATTTGTACCTCTCGTAACTGATGTTCCTGCTACTCCCCGTTAAGGAGGTTTCTCTATGTTTCGGCACATTTCAGTTGTTCATCGCTCCAATGTTATCTCTATGGGAATTTCTAGTATTTTTCAAGTTGGTGATGCAAACCAGATGGAATTAAAAAGCCGTGCTCTTGTCGTACACCGTGAAATTCCTTATTATTTAAAAGATGAAGGAAGATTAGAGGCTTATGCGATTTTTACAGATGATAAAATCACAATTCCAACTCGGTCAACTGATGTCAAAATGAATATTATAAATGAATGTCCCTTTATTGAAGTAAATGATGTTACGATTCGTACCTTATTAAATTCTGCTTGCTTTCAAATCGGCTCAGTTGACTACGCATTTAATAATTCACGCATTCACCAAATCCGCCAATATATTACAGATGAACCCTTCAAAATATAAATCATATAGTATATGTTAAATAAGACTGATGAAGTAGGTGAATAACATGCCCTCTGTTGTCGGAAATCTCATCGTTCAGAATAGTAATGGCTCTTTTAACTTAGGTGACTTCTATAATGTCTCCCCAAAGGAAAATATAAAGGCATATAACGGTTCAGGAGCATCGAATGTTGCTTTTGTTGTTAACACATTTAACGGTGTCAGCGCAACGAACACACTTGATTCAGATGTTGCGGATCAAGATCAAATTGGAACAGCTTAAAAAAAGTAGGAGAAATGTTCTCCTACTTTTTTCGTTCTTTTGATTTTCTTGTTCTCGCTTCAATACGTGTAATCATTCTTATTGTTTGAATGATAACCCACTTTCCTTCAAAGCAGTTCTAAGTTTAGGTAAAGATGCTGGTCCCATACCGTGCAGTTGTAAAATCTCTTTCTCACTATATTTTGAGAGCTGCTGCAAAGAAGTTATTTCATTGTGTTCCAATGCTCTTCTTGCTGGTGCCGAGAGAAGTGAAAGAAATCCACTTTCTGGTTTTCGTTCTTTCTCACAGATTGGGCAAGAAGGGCAATCACTACTTTTATAGTAACTGTGTCCATTGTCGCAAGTTCTTAAATTTTTTTTGAAGTTACCATTTTACATAGCTCCTTTCTAGAGTTACATCTCTCCTCTTTTTCACATTTATCCCGATTGGTGAAGGCTAATAATCAGTGAGGGATGAAGCCCCCCACTGATTCAAGTTTCACTCACTTTTTTAATCAACATTTACTATGTGATTTCCATCAAAGAAATATAAGCACTTTTCTTTCACTGGATGATGTAAACTCTTCTCTAAAGCTTTTGCATACAATGATAGTTGCACTTTATAACGATCTTCTAAAATAGGTCTTGCCTGATCATATCCACCTGGGAAACGTCCTTCAATTGTATCTGTTTTAAAGTCAATTAATACAATCCCATCTTCCTCTTCTATCATACAATCAATAACGCCTTGAACAAGTACAGATTCTCCGCTCTGACCTTGCCAACCTTGATACGCTTCTTCTGCTGAAAGCATCATCGTAAACGGCACTTCACGTTCTACACTTTTCGCAGCTAACACACGCTTACCAAGATCTGTATCGAAAAAGGCTACAATTCGATCAATCGCAATTTCTTCTGCTTGCTCAAATGTTAGTAATTCTTTATTTACCATTTCCGCGATTTGTTCCCCAATTACTTCAACAGTAATTGGTTTTTGTAAATCAACATGTTGCATGACGGCGTGGACAGCTGTCCCACGTTCAGCATAGGTTAACCCCTTCTTCTCCATAAAACGAGGACGCGTTTTTATCGGAGCACGAAGCTTTTTAATAAAAGCATTATCACTTCCATCTTCCGATTGATAATTCCGCTTAATCTCCGTAACAGACTGCTTCGCCCGATGCGCTGTTGCACCTTCATACGCATATTCCCAAGTTAAACGAGCATATACCTCTTCTTTTCGTTCACTTTCTAGCGGAACAGGTTTTTTCTCACGAAGTGCTTCTAATAATTCTTGCTTTTCTTCTTGCACTGGTTCAGGTGCAAGTAAAGTTCGACCATCGACCACTTCCACTTTCCAGCTCGCACCGTATTCATAAATTTCATTTGGTATATTGCCTTGTCCAAGTTCAAGAAGCATTTCACTATCATGATGCCTATATAACGATGGTGCAATCCAATCTAAGTAACAAGATGCCCCTGCACGAACGTAATCCGGTAACAACCAATCTGTATGTTCACGTGCATCAAGCCACTTTTCTATTTCTTTCTCTTTATCTTTCACCGTACCGATTAAAATCAATTTTTCCTTTGCACGTGTTAGAGCAACATATAAAACGCGCATCTCTTCCGCAATCAGTTCCATCTTCATCTTACGCTTAATGGCTAATTGTGATAGCGTTGTATATTTAATTCGTTTACGAGGATCAATAAATTGTGATCCAAAACCGAAATCCTTGTGCAGTAAGAATCGTTTCATTAAATCTTGTGTATTAAAACGGCGTCCAAGTCCCGCTACAAATACAACCGGGAACTCTAATCCTTTACTTTTATGAATCGTCATAATCCGTACAACATCTTCTTGTTCACCAAGCGCTCTCGCTGTTCCCATATCATCACCGCGTTCTAAAATACGCTCAATAAAGCGAAGAAAACGGAATAATCCACGGAAAGATGTTGCCTCATACTGCCTTGCGCGATCATATAGTACACGTAAGTTAGCCTGACGCTGTTTTCCTGCTGGAAGACCACCAACGAAATCGTAATAACCAGTCTCACGATATACTTTCCAAATTAAATCAGAAAGAGACTGCTGGCGCGCAAATTCACGCCACCCTTGCAAGAGGTTATAAAACCATTGTAATTTCCCATGTAATTCCGCCTCTTCCTCAAGTGGTGCCCCTTGTAAGAATGAACGCATCACTTCATAAAACGAGCCTTTCTTCTCATGGGCCCGGAGCATTGCAAGTTCCTCATCATTTAATCCAACAATCGGGGAACGAAGCACAGCAGCAAGCGGAATATCTTGCATCGGATTATCAATTACCCGAAATACATTCATCATAACAGTCACTTCTGTCGCTTCAAAATAACCCGTCGCAAGCTCAGCGTAAACAGGAATCCCTTGCAATTTTAACTCTTCCATAATTTGAGGAGCCCACGGCATCGAGCGAAGTAAAATAACAAAGTCACGATATTGAACAGGGCGCATACTATCTGTTTTACGATCATATACTTCATAACCCGAATCAACCATCGCTTTAATTCGCTCAGCCATTAAACGTGCTTCAAGCTGTGCTTTTTCTACTTCTATACCTTCTTCTCCCTCTACCGACCCTTCTTCCGATTGATGAATACATAACAGTTCAGCTGCTACATCTTCCCCTTCTGGGTAGCTTGCACCTAACTTTAATTCAGCATCGGCGTCATAATCGATCTCCCCGACAGTTTCACCCATAATTTGTTTGAAGATAAAGTTTGTACCTGCTAACACTTCATGACGACTGCGGAAGTTTTTCGCTAAATCAATCTTCATACCGCCGTCTATACCTTCAGGTGTAAAACGTTTATATTTCCCTAAGAATAAGCCAGGCTCTGCTAATCGAAATCGATATATAGATTGCTTCACGTCGCCGACCATAAACAGATTACCCTCTTGTTCAGAGTCTTTCGTTACAAACTTAATAATCGATTCCTGCACAAAGTTCGTATCTTGATATTCATCGACAAGTACTTCGGCAAATTTATTACGATATTGAAGCGCAACTGGCGATGGGTGCAGTCCGCCATCTTCTGTACGTTCACTTAAAATTTGTAAGCAAAAATGCTCTAAATCTGTGAAATCAACCATTCCCTTATCACGCTTTATCGTTTGAAAGCGCTCCGTAAATACTTTTACAATTTGAACAAGCTTTTCTAGTACAGGGTGCATCTCCTTGAAATCACGTAAAAAGCTTTCGGGCTTCCGGCTGAATAACTCTTCTTGCAATTTCTTCACTTCATCTTTTGCTTTATTTCGAAGTGAATCTACTTGTTTTACAATCTCTTCATTGTAATCACTCTTCTTAATACGCTTTAACGTTTGCCACGAAACATTTTGCATCGCTTCATATACACTTGTCCAAGACTGACTCGCCGCTTCAGATAGCATCCTAAGTAATACAAGATCCGCTTGTAATGTCTCAACGCGCGGCGCCGGTCCATCTGGAAGCATAGCTAACTCAATTGCTTTCCTAATATGCTTTTCAGCAGTTTCCAACTGAAACTTCACATCTTCTAACAAATAAGACGCATACGTTAAATCTTCAATTGATTTCCCTTCCACATCATATGCTTCAATAAGTTTATCCAGCCATTTCTCTGGATCTGGATGCGCTCTTGACTCCGTATGAAGAGCCAAAATCATACGCTGCAGGTCATCATCACTTCGGTCGCTCGTATATCGATCAACTAGTTCAAAGAAAATGTCATTTCCCTCGGTGCCGTATTCCTCTTCTAAAATGTCATCTAATACTTCTTCTTTTAATAATTCATTTTCTGTCTGATTAGCAATTCGAAAACGCGGATCAACATCGAGCATATAATAATACGTTCGAATCACTTGTAAACAGAACGAGTGAATGGTTGAAATCGATGCTTTATTTAATAAGCTGAGCTGTTTCCGAATATGCCCTGACCCTGGCTCATCGATTAATACTTTTTCTAACGCTTCGCCAATTCTGTTCTTCATCTCTTGCGCCGCGGCATTTGTGAACGTTACGACAAGCAGACGGTCCACATCTACTGGATTCTCGGCATTAATAATTTTGCGAATAATTCTTTCTACAAGTACAGCTGTTTTCCCAGATCCCGCTGCCGCCGCTACTAAAATATCACGGCCATCTGCTACAACTGCTTTCCATTGATCATCTGTCCATTGACTACCTTCTGGCTTTGCTGGCCAATTCTCTATCATTCGCCAACCTCCTCTCTCATTTTCTCCATCGCTTCACTATCTTTCATATCTTTTAACGTGCGGAACTGATTGTCTTCAAGTGATTCATCAAATTGACAAACAGAACGGAAATTACAGAATGTACACGCTGCTTTGTTCCCCATTTTATACGGGGCAATATCAATAACACCTTCTGTAATGTCTTTACCGATGTTTTCAAATGTATGATGCACATATTGCTGCAAGACTGTAAATTCTTGTTCACTTGCAATGCTAGAACGTGCACTAAAGCTACCATCTTTTTTCAGGCCGGCAGAAATAATGTCCGAGCTGCCCGTACTTAGCTTATTGTCCATTAATCGAACAACATCCGCATCTCCTAGCACGAGACCTTTCATTTTAAATTTCTTTAAAATTTCTTTTTCGATTTCTTCTTCTGAAGCATCGCCTTTCATTTCTACAATCGGATTATGAATGTGGAAATATAAAACCCCAGCAGGTGATGCCGTCTGACCCTTTTTCATCCACGTATTCGCATTTGAAATAACAACATCTAAATACGTTAACATTTGCAGGGCTAAACCATAATATACTTCTGTTAAATCTAAAGCTTTTGTGCTCGATTTATAATCAATAATGCGAAGGAACGTGCCGTTTTCATCTTCTGCTTTATCTACGCGGTCGATGCGGCCAACAACTTCCATTTTCACACCGTTTGGCAATGCGAACTCCATCGGCGGAAGTGAACCTGTACCACCCATACCAAATGGAACCTCTAAATCAACTGGCACAAACCCGCTTGACTTCGCATGTTCACGAAGGATAAGTGACGTACGGAAAATAATTTGTTGTAATTTTTGCTTTAAGTAAAAATTACGGTTAGAACTTAATAAAATTTGTCTTTGTAATAACGGTGCAATTTCTTCGATTACTACAGCCGAAAGATGCTCGCACTCTTTTATCGATAAATCAGCCCAAGTACGATTTTCCCTGAGTAACTTATCTGCAATTTTCTTTAATGCCGCATGGAATAATTCACCGATATCCGGTGCATCTAATTTGAAAATATCACGCTCTCGCAGCGATAATCCGTGCTGCGCAAAATGAGCATATGCGCAGCGATTAAATAGCTCCATACGAGAGACGCTTCCTTTAATTTTATCTCCGTATAAATCTCTACTTACAACGGGGCTCAATTTCTGCGCGCGGTTTCGATAAAATAAACTAGAGAGTACTCGACTACTTTTTTGCTTCCACTCAGACGAAGTCACATAGAAGTTATATACATCCCACCAAAAATCAAGATTCCCTTCAAAACCATATCGTTTCCAATTTTGTAATTGCTGTGTTACATATGACAATGTAACCTCTGGCGTCGCTACATACGAAATTTGCGCCTGACGAGACAAATCATTCACATCATTCGTTACGAACACTTCTTTGACAGAAGGAAACATTCTTTTCACTTTTTTAATAAAGCTGGATGAAAGGAGCGTCTTTCCTTCTTCATCCGCAAGCGGACAAGAAATATATAACTTCTCAGATGCACGAGTTACTGTTTGATAAATAACAAATTGCTCTTCTAATAAAGTCTGCCTTGTTGTTGGTGCTAATTCTACACCAGCTGAAACGAGAAATTCTCTTTCTTCATCTGATAACATACCTTCATCAGAAGGAGCTGCTGGAATGACTCCTTCATTCGCACCAATTACAAAAGCCGCACGAATATCCGATAAGCGAGAACGATCAATATTTGCAACGAGTACTTGATCTAAAGAAGGCGGGATATTTGCAAATTGAAGTGCCTCTAGTCCCGTTGTCATTACATCGATAAACATCGAAAGAGACATCTTTTCCTCACCAAGCATTTCCACAAATGTATCGAGAAGATTCATTACTTCTTCCCATACTTGATCATGATCAGTTGCAAATAGGAAATTCCCTTCTGCCTCAGCACGCATACGCAAATCTTCTAATTTCTTCGGAACATCCAGTTCTTCTAAAAATAAATATACCGCTTCACACATTTGTACAATCGAACTTGCACGTTTCAGACGCTTTTGCAAACGAATAATTGGTGTCCTTACCACTTCACGAAGGCGATTTATTTTCTCTTCCATTTCACGTTCGCTATCTGTTTGTGTTCCAAAGGCTCCATCTAACGAACGATAGCGACGATACGTCCACGGTTCATCTGCCGTCCATCTCTTTCCTTGTACGCCATATGCTAAACAGTAATTTTCAAACTCATCCATCTCTTCGCGCATTGATTCTTTTCTTACATCTAATGGATATAACAGTTCCGTTTTTATACAGCGGAAAATAGCATCATAACGCCAATTCCCACTAATTATTTCTAGCGCAGAACGAATGCATTCAATTAGTGGATGATGTGACATTGGACGCTTTTCATCGATAAAGCGCGGAATATCGTAATCAGTAAACAATGTTTTCATTACATCATAATAGCTCTCTCCATTACGAAGAAGAACCGTAATATCTCTGTAGCGATACTCCTCTTCTGCAACAAGTCTACGAATTTCCCGGGCTACCCCTTCAACTTCCGCTCGCAAGTTTGCCGCTGAATATAACGTAATGCTCGGTTCACCTTGAAATTTCATAGAAGGGCGAGATTCAAACTCAGCTTCTAAATGTGCTAATGCTGGCGAGCGAAAACGCGGTTGTTCTCTCATTGAAATCGTATTTTCAATCGTGATTTTCTCTTCACGCGCCAATTGTTTTACCTTTTCATACGTAAGCACTGTTTGATAAAACAAATCAAGCTCACTTACTGGCTGCGCTAACGTCTTTTCATCTACTGTTAATGTAATTGTTATTCTTGCCCCGCATCTCATGAGCTGTCTAATAATCTCTAATTCCCCTGGCGAGAACGAATGAAATCCATCTATATAAATTTCTGCACCCTTTACATAGTCGGAATACGGAAGCTTTTCTACAAGCAACTGTAAATAATCTTCTGAATCTAAATATTTACCAATTAAAGCCCGTTCAAAATCATCATATAAAAGCTGAAGGTCGTACATTTTATTCGCTAATAATTTTTGCTCATCACCACTTGAATGAGCATCTAACTGTTGCCACATCTCATATACATTTGATGGTGTTACATTATAACGTTTAAACTCAGCAATCATGCTGCCTAAATGTTCAAAAAAACCATTTTGTTCTGCTGCTTTTTGAAACACATACAATCCTTCTTTACGCGCTTCTACAATCTTTCGCAGTAACATATGCACGCCTGCCTCATCAATATGAAGACGGCTTGCGCCACCAACTTCTTGTAAGACCTTCCATGCTAACCTTGAAAAACTAAACACTTGCGCCCTGATAGAGCCACTAACTTCTTCACTTCCTATTAAAGCTTGCTGCGTTTGGAACGTCATTTGTTCCGGCACAAGATATAAAATTGTTTCGCCTCTTGGACGCTGCTTTAATTCTTCTTGCACTTCATGTAAACAAAATGTACTTTTTCCACTTCCAGCTCGTCCAATCACAAATCGAAGCGACATGTAATCCCACCTCTCACTAATATAACGAACGTTAGTTTGATATCATCCTTGTATTATAGCATAAAAAAAGACAAACAAAGGTTGTTTGTCTTTTCCAAAGTGTTGGGAAACAGGAGCAAGCAGGCTCCTGTTTTTGTCGTTATTCATCGAAGCGCCGATACCCTTTGTCGAAGCGCCGATATATCCGAATTTGCGCCGATATATTTTGAGAAACAGTCGATATATTTGCATTTGCGCCAATAAGATTTCATGTATCATTTTTCAACAAATTCAAAAAGACAAACAAAGATTGTTTGTCTTTTCACTCCATTATCCTTTTGAAAAGTTCGTTTGCACTTCATTAATTGGCCAATAACGTAAGTCCACTTTCCCTACAACAGTATCTGCTTTCACAAAGCCAAAATGTCTGCTATCCCAGCTGCCGAGACGATTATCACCAATCACAAAAATATACCCCTTCGGAACAACTTTTTCTCTCGTTAATTCTTCTAATGTAAAATCACCCGTCAGCTGCCTTCCTTTTGCTTGCTTCTTATATGTTTCCAAATAAGGCTCATCAATAAATTGACCGTTTATATACAATTTGTCATGTTTATATTCAATCTGGTCGCCTGGTAAACCGATAATTCGCTTTACATAGTCTTCTTTTTTATTCGCATGAAAGACGACAACATCAAACCGGTTCAACTCTCCAACTTGATAGCTAACCTTATTCACAACAAGCATATTCCCATCTTGAAGTGTCGGCATCATTGACTTCCCCTCTACAACATACGTTGAGAAGAAAAACGTTCGAAAAAAAACAGCTAATAGCACACCTATAAGGATTGTTCTCATCCACTCTAGGCCTTCTTTTTTCAAAGCTCGCTTCATCTGCCTCTCCCCTCACCCTTTTCTATAATGGAGCCTTAATTACAGCGAAGACTAGTCTTAATGTAGTTCTAGCTTTACCTCAATCTTCTTACCGACATACCATAAAATAAAGATGACACCTATAACAATAATTGTTTTCACAGGATTATGGATAAAAGAAGCTAAATCATGCCCAATATAACTTAAAATCAAAATCATGACTAACTTTCCAAGCGCTAACGCTAACACAAATTGTCGTCTGCTAATACGGGATAAGCCAGCCACAACATTAATAAGTGCAGACGGCGTAAAAGGAAAACAAAATAATACAAAAATAGGTGCGAATCCTTTTCGTTCAATCCATCCCATCGCTTTGCGCACTTTCGGATGTTTATTCACAAACGAGAAAAATCGACTTCGTCCAAAACGACGAATAACCGAAAATACAATTAATGCACCAAGAACCGATCCAAGCCATGAATACAAAAAGCCAAACCAAAACCCGAAAGCAACTGCATTCGCCATCACAAACAAAATAAGTGGCAGTGCCGGGATAAGCGCCTCTATCATCGGCAAACCAATGCCAAGAAGCGGTCCAAATGCTCTATAAGCCTCGACAACCCGATCCATATTTTCTTCTGAAAAATATTCTTTGATTGTTTGAAAATCCATTCTACGATTTACCCCTTTGCTATATTCCTATCCCTACTTTATCACTGCTTGTTCGAAAGAGGAAATGGTAGATACGACATATGGAGATGTATTTATTAATGTTCCATATTTTTATGTAGAAATCCTTCATTATTATTGTATGATAATCTATTATAATTTGACAGAATATTACATATTAAAAAAATAAAAAAGGATGGTTGTCCCATCCTTTCCACTTATCAATCATCATTCCTTTATGTCCTCTTCTTTCACAAGATACGCTTTTTCATATGCAGGCTTCAATGCAGATTCATCTTCTTTATCGATGGGCTTAAATTGAAGCCTTCCTTGTTTATCTTTACGATCCTCATACTCTGTCCGAAGTTTTGCGGTTCTGTTTTGCTGATTCTCGAAACTGCTCTTTGACATTTCTAATTTCACTGCAAAACCGTTGATGAATCGAATGATTAGGTTACCATCTGCTAGTTCTTTATTATTTGCAATGTGAAAGTGAGACAACCAAGCACATTCCTTTCTAGAATAAGAATAGGTAGGAAAAAAGTAGAGCTGATCTGTCGGGCTAATTGCAATGGGTGCTTTATGCGTAATACGTGTCAACTCTTTTGTACCATCTTTTCTGCCTAAAAAACTAGATCCGTGCTTGCGACAACTTCGTTCTACAATATCAAGAGGTTTTTGAAACATGAAAAAAGAATCTTCTACTTCAACCACTCTCGTTACAATACGTTTTTCCCCTAAAATAACTGGAAGTAAGGCCATAGTTTTCTTGTTTACGACATAATTTTCGACATAGCGTTCTGCTTGTTCACCCATCCTACATTCGCTCCTTCATTATTTTTTCTTACAATTCATAACAGCAGCTGCATGGATAATTGTATCATTTTAAAAACAAAATTGTTCATATTTTCAAATATTTTACATTTTCTTATAAAACTTTAAAAATTCATCATATTTCTTCATATAAATATCCACATAAAATCCACTTATTCTCTTAGCTTAAAAAGATGTAGTGCTATAGAAAAATACAATCTTTTCTTTTTGAAATATTTGTAACATAGCAAAATCTCGTTTAAGGTACATTGTTCAGTAATCTTGTACAAATCACTCATTTTCTAAGTATTTACACACCAATTTACGCCATCCCTCTTACAGAGAAAATGAAACTTCTATCTTCCATCCAAAATAGAATTTGGTTTTAATTTATTATGTATTGTTAATAAAAAATATTAATTTCTACTACATATTTTCGATAGGAAAATGATTACAAATTTCTCAACAAAAAAAGGATGGCATAAGCCATCCTTTTTCATCACATACTATAAAATTATAGTTTTACAACGTTTTTAGCTTGAGGTCCGCGGTTGCCATCTTCGATTTCGAAGCTAACTTTTTCGCCTTCTTCTAAAGATTTGAAACCTTCAGTTGTGATTGCAGAGAAGTGAACGAATACATCGTTTCCGCCTGGAACTTCGATGAAACCGAAACCTTTTTCGTTGTTAAACCATTTTACTTGTCCTGTTACTGTCATAATTATTTCCTCCTAAGAAAATATAAGTTTTTTTAGTCTTCATACATAAAAAAAGAATCCACACATTATCAAATACGAAACATAAAACAGTTCTCACATACTTTTTCTCGTTCGTTTTCAGCACTTGATAATATATGGATTGCTTGATTTAGTTATTCAACTGAGATAATCATAGCATACTTAAAATAGAATGTACAATATTTTTTAAAAATCTAATTTTCTAATTTTTGGTATCCCTTATAAAGTACGACTTCTACCAGCGAAAATTTTCTTCCTCCCTCGTTGACGGAAATCTTTCACCAATCGGGCTTTTTCACAAGTAAGTATCCTTCAGCTCCCCTCAAACAGCGGGATAAATACAAAATAAAAGCAGGTGCCATAAATTGACACCCACTTCCTCACTTATTTCGTAAACTGCGCCTCTTCCGTAGAACCTTTCAGAGCTGTTGTGGAAGATGTGCCACCCGTAATCACTTGTGCTACTTCATCAAAGTAGCCTGTTCCAACCTCGCGCTGATGACGCGTTGCAGAGTAGCCGTGCTCTTCTGCTGCAAATTCTGCTTGTTGTAATTCAGAATATGCTGCCATTCCTCGTTCTTTGTAGCCACGTGCTAATTCAAACATACCGTAGTTTAGCGCATGGAATCCTGCAAGTGTTACGAATTGGAATTTGTATCCGTATGAAGCGATTTCTTTTTGGAAGTTTGCGATTGTTTTTTCATCTAATTTTTGTTTCCAGTTAAAGGATGGTGAACAGTTATAAGCTAGTAATTTCCCTGGATATTTCTCATGAATTGCTTCCGCAAAACGCTTCGCATCTTCTAAATTCGGTTCAGATGTTTCACACCAAACAAGATCTGCATACGGTGCATATGCTAAGCCGCGTGCAATCGCTTGATCAAGCCCTGCGTTTGTACGGTAGAACCCTTCTGGCGTTCTCTCTCCTGTAATAAATTCTTGATCAACTGGGTCAATATCGCTCGTAATTAAATCTGCAGCATCTGCATCCGTTCTTGCTACAATAATTGTTGGCACGCCCATTACATCTGCAGCGAGTCTTGCAGATATTAAATTACGCACCGCTGTTTGCGTTGGCAGTAATACTTTTCCGCCTAAATGTCCGCATTTCTTTTCTGAAGATAATTGATCTTCAAAGTGCACACCTGATGCTCCTGCCTCAATCATACCTTTCATTAATTCAAATACGTTTAATTGCCCCCCAAATCCAGCTTCAGCATCCGCAACAATCGGCACGAAATAATCTGTATCACCGCTGCCTTCCATATGCTGAATTTGATCCGCACGTTGCAGCGTTTGATTAATACGTTTTACAACAGCTGGTACACTGTTCGCTGGATATAAACTTTGGTCTGGATACATGTGCCCGGATAGATTGGCATCCGCTGCCACTTGCCAACCACTCAAATAAATTGCTTTTAATCCTGCTTTTACCTGCTGCATCGCTTGGTTTCCTGTTAACGCGCCAAGCGCATTAATATAATCTTCTGTATGAAGCGATTGCCAAAGTTTCTCTGCTCCCTTGCGTGCTAATGTATGTTCAATATCAATCGATCCACGAAGACGAATTACATCTTCAGCAGAATAAGGACGCGTTACCCCTTTCCAACGTTCATCTAACTCCCAGCTTTCTTGTAACTTTTGTACTCTTTCGTTTTTCATCTCTTCCATCCCCTTTTCCTTTTTATAAAATCTCGTAACCCGGTAATGTTAAAAATGTTTCAAATTCATCATTTTGCACTAAATTAGTAAAGAGCTTTGTTGCTTCTACAAATCTACCTTTCTCAAACGCTTCTTTACCAATCTCCTGTTCTATTTTTGCCAGCTCTTCTGCCTTAAATTCTTCTACTAAAGCAAATGTTATCTTGCGACCGTCATCCAGCTTCCCGCCTTCATGACGAATCCATTGCCACACTTGCGCTCGTGAAATTTCTGCCGTTGCTGCATCTTCCATCAAATTGTAAATCGGTGCTGCCCCGCGGCCACTTAACCACGATGCAATATATTGAATGCCAACGCTAATATTCATACGAAGACCTTCTTCTGTAATCGTTCCCACCGGCACTTCTAATAAATCCTTTTCTGTTACGCAAATCTCTTCACGTTTTCTAAAAATTTGATTCGGTGTTTTCATAATGTGATCAAACACTTCCATCGCAACCGGTACAAGTCCCGGATGGGCAACCCAAGTCCCATCATGTCCATCTAAAGCCTCACGTTCTTTATCAGCACGCACCTTTTCAAAAGCAGCTTCATTTGCTTCCGGATTATTTTTAATCGGAATTTGTGCTGCCATTCCGCCCATTGCTGGTGCATTCCGGCGATGGCACGTTTGAATCACTTTTAAAGAATACGCGCGCATAAACGGAGCTGTCATCGTCACCTGTACTCGGTCCGGAAGCAAGAATTCATTATGATTACGAAAGCTTTTTAAGAAACTAAAAATATAATCCCAGCGCCCACAATTCAGTCCTGCTGAGTGGTCACGAAGCTCATATAAAATTTCATCCATTTCAAAAGAAGCGTGGATTGTTTCTAATAAAGCAGTTGCTTTAATCGTCCCATTCGGAATCCCAATATATTTCTGCGCAAACACAAAAACATCATTCCACAATCTCGCTTCTAGATAGCTCTCCATTTTCGGCAAATAAAAATATGGTCCGCTTCCTTTTTCTAATAGTGTTTTCGCATTATGAAAAAAGTACAAACCAAAGTCAACAAGACTACCTGACATCTTTTCTCCATCGACCAACATATGTTTTTCTTCCAAATGCCAACCACGTGGGCGAACGATAAGTACAGCTGTTTTATCACCTAAACGATATTCCTTGCCACCCGGGTTCTTATATGAAATCGTTCCCTTAACCGCATCTCTTAAATTAATCTGACCATCTATCGTATTGTGCCAAGTCGGCGAATTAGAATCTTCAAAGTCTGCCATAAAAAGATGTGCGCCTGAGTTTAAAGCATTAATAACCATCTTACGATCTACTGGCCCTGTAATCTCCACGCGACGATCTTCCAAATCTTTCGGAAGTGGTGCAATCATCCAATCTCCAGCACGTATATGTGCTGTTTCTGGTAAAAAGCTCGGAAACTCTCCCGCATCAATTCTTTTTTGCTTTTCCACACGTTTTTGCAGTAAATCTTTACGGCGTGTATTAAAATTCTCATGCAACTCTTTTAAAAAAGTGAGCGCTTCCGGTGTCAAAATTTCTCCATACGCCGGTAATACTTCTCCAGCGAGTGTAACCCGTGAAGTTTGCGTCGACATATTAGCATCTCCTTCTTAAACTGTTTTATAACAGATTTGATTTTATGTTTTATATTATATAACAAATTTTCGGAAAAGGAAGGAGTTTTTTGAAAATTTAACTTATTTTTTTATGAAACATCGGTTTCATCCTCTTATTCAGTCTAGTTTTTTATACAATAAAAGGGCAGGTGTTATATAACACCTGCCCTATTTTATACATTCACTTTTTCTTATTCTGCAGAAGGATCATTTATGATTGCATTGTATAAAAACTGCGCATATTGTTCACGCGTTACTTTCATACTTGGGGCAAAATTCCTTTCTCCAACCCCCGCAGCAATCCCATTTGATTGTACCGCGCTAATTGCATCATTCGCCCAATGGTCCGCTGGAACATCAGTAAAGTTATGAGGAGCTTTCACTTCTAATTCAAAAGCATTCGTAATAACTTGTGCCATTTCTGCACGTGTTAATGTTGCTTTCGGTCTAAAGTTCCCATTTTCATCACCTGCAAAAATTCCGAGCTCTGTTAAAGCTAATATTTCTTCTGGGAACATCGTTGAATTTTCATCGATATCTCCATATGGATTCTAATATTCATCTTGTTCTTCTATACCAAAAGTAAGGTATATTAATCTAGCTACTTGTTCACGTGTTACATTGTCTCCCATACCAAATATCCCATTACCATACCCTGCGATAATCCCTTCATTTGCTAAATCATGAATCGCATCATATGCCCAGTGTCCTTGTGGAACATCATGAAATATGATTTGATCTGATTTTTGTACTACCTTTTGTTCAGCCTTTACAGCAGCACTATCTGTACTTAACAAAACGCCACCCATAATTGTTAATGATGTTACCACTTTTAAAATTTTTTTGTTCACAAAATTGACCCCTTTATATATGTATTTTTATTTTAATATAAATAATTAACAAAACAGGCACAATATAGTTTTTTATGCTATAAGTTACAAAATTGTGAATCATATTACACCTTATGTTTTGTTTAGTAGATTGATAATAAATCTACTGTAAATCAATTATTTTAAGTACAAAACCGACAAAACAAGCGGATTTTCAATAAAATATCCGTTTAAAATATGAAATATGACCTTATTCTTTCTAAAAACACAAAAAGCGCAACTATTTTATAATTGCGCTTTTCCTATTAATTAAAAGAGCTTTCTTAAACTCTACTTACCTTTTATTCTTCCTTCAAATGGTAATTTATGATGGCATTATATAAAAACTGCGCATATTGTTCACGCGTTACGATCGTTCTTGGTTCAAACTTCCCGCTTCCAGTTCCTACTATCACATTGTTTGATTGCAATGCACTAATCGCATCCTTTGCCCAGAAATTTTCAGGTATATCACGAAACGTATGCTTTTGCTTTATCTCAAATTCAAATGCTTTCGTAAGAACTTGCGCCATTTCCGCACGTGTTAACGGTGCTTTAGGCCTGAAGTTTCCATTTTCATCCCCTTTAAAAATTCCAAGCTTTGTTAGTGCCAATATTTCTTCTAGAAACATTGTTGAATTTTTATTAATATCTCGATACGGATTATTTAATGCCCCTTGTTTCTCTAGCTTCAGCGTACGAAAAATGACGAGAGCTACTTGTTCACGTGTCACCGGATCTCCCATACCAAACTTTTTATTTCCATACCCTTCAATAATTTTGTGATACGACAAATCATAAATCGCATCGAACGCCCAATGCCCTTCTGGAACATCTTCAAATACCTTCATCTCTGGATACTCTTCTGCCTTTACAGAAATCGCATTTGTACTTACAAATATACTGCTCATCATCCCCGCTACAGCCATCGCACACAATATTTTTTTCTTCATGGCTCTCTCTCCTTCAATTCTATTTTTTTAAATAGAAACATAATAGACTGAATCTGATAATCTATATTACATATGATGCACTTCCAAACCATATGAATAAAACTAACTATCTCTAAGATCTATTATTGTGAACTTCACTATTAAAGGAGAGCCAATTCGCCCTCTATCCATGTTAGAAAATTCGAATTGTATGCAAGTCTCTTAAAAGAAAACTTCTTCCTTGACTCCTTTTTTTCCTGCTTTCGGTTTCCGGAAAGTAAACGCCATCCCAACAAAAATAAGAATAATTCCTGCTGTCTGCATTGTAGTCGGACGAAATCCAGTAAATACTGTATCCAATAGAATTGCTACACCTGGATCCAAAAACACTAATACAGAAATGAGCCTTGTTGGTAAATCTCTTAAACTATCAAAAAACAAATAATAAACAAAACCAGTATGAATAAGTCCTGTCGCTGTAATTGCTATCCAATTGCTTTGTGTTAAACCTTGAAATGCCCCAAAGTCTACAAATGGTAGCAATAGAAATATGCCTAAAAAGGTTTGCAAAAATGTCATTGCATACGCACTCGTCTGTTTAATTCCTTTCCCTAATAAAGTCGTAAATGCATAAAATAACGCTGCAAGTAGCGCCCAAACCATTCCAGAGGACATCAGTTTCTCTATAGATACACTTCCATCCATACCTGCGACTAACACAGTGCCTACAAAGCAAATAAGAATCGAAATAACAGATAGTAAAGTTAATCTTTCCTTAAACACAACACTCCCAATTATTAATACAATAATTGGCGCAAGATGATACACAGAAATTGCAATTGTTACTGACATTACTTCGAAAGCTTTAAATAGAAACACCCAGTTAAAAACAAGAAAGAAACCGCAAGCTAGTATTTGTATTACTTCTTTTTTGTTCCACTTCTCTTCTTTAAACTGACCTGTTGCAATCCAGCATAACGTTAAAAATATAGTGGCACAAATGCAACGAACAAACACCAATTCAAATGATGGTAAATTTGTTTTAACTGAGAAAAATCCGATTGAGCCAAAAATAGACATCGATATTATCATTTTTATAGCTGGCATCGACTTTGAATGAAATAACATATTTGTGGTACTTTTTTGCAGCAAAATAAACAACCTCCATTAATCTGAAACAACTATTTATTTTAATATTCTTAATTTTCAACTCAATCCTACACTGGATTAAATAAAATTTGAGACTCCCACGACTAAAGTCGCAAGCCCTAACCCTTACGGATTAACGGGTGGGATTCTTGAATGACTAAACGTTCGCAATCCATTTCTGTGATTTTTTTGTGATACGAAGTGTTCCTAATTTATGCTTTAATATGTCCCAATTCCTATTTTTCTTATCTACTAATAATGCACGTATCTTAATACGAGTCGATTTTCTGTTCACCATTAATGGAATAGAGATGTGCGTGCAATCGAAAGAATAGTTTTGGTTGTTCCATACGCATACAGGCTTTTTTAAAATGGGAACAATTTTGTATTTACTTTTCTTCACTTTTTTAGAAAATACACTTTTCGCATCTTTAATTGCTTGATTTTTCAATGCACTTGGGATATTGGCTTCAATATCTTTTGTACTTTTCTTCGTGCTTTTCTTTACTTCGACCATCTCAGATACAAGTGTATTAATAACTCGAATATATTCACGACTACTTCGTTCTAATATGTGGATTTGCTCTTGTGTTGGAAGGAGTTTCACTTTCACTGTGATTGTTTGTGACATACATGTCATCCCCTTGTTTTTTGTTGTTCGACATAATGTTTAATGGTTTCACTCGACACATTTCCTGCGGTAGATACGAAATAGGAACGCGTCCATAAGCTTGGCAAATGCCCAAGATGAGGAAAGTCCTCTCTTAATTTTTTAGATGTCACTCCTTTGATTTTGGCCATGATATCTGCCGGGCTCATGGTCGGTAGAGGATTTAAAAAAAGATGAGCATGGTCTTTATCTACCTCCATTGCAATAACTCTAATTTCTAAATTCTCGTAAATTTCTTGACCAACGCTTTAAAACGTCCTTCTACTTGTTTATTAAGAAAGATTTTTCTTCTATTTATCCCCCCATTTCAAACTCTCCCTCTTTACATTTTACCATATTTTACATAAAGATAATTTTTTCCTAATGAATCTATTTTGATCTTCTAACATACCCCACTGATTATCAGCCCGACCCCCACCTAACTTCTTTGCTTTCGCTGAATTTTGAGGTAGGGGTCTTACTGCCCGTTAATGCGGGATAAAAGGTGATACCCACTCATTTTCTCATTTTGTTTTCACACGGCATGGGGCTAAAAAAGGTCCTGACCACTTCTATGCATGGGTGGATCTTCTCTCCCACCAAAAAGAAATGGTTTAGGTTTGGGTTTGTATCCACACAAATAAAGAAGCAGCCCAATCGCTGCTCCTCATTTCTTCTGCTTATCATACTCCTCAAACGCATGAATTCTCTCAAAAATTGGCGGATGTGTATATAAGAAAAACTTCACTAACGTCGGCGGATTCACTTGACTTAATCCTGTTTTTGATAAATATTGAAATGTTTTTACACCAGACTTTCCATCCTTCGTCATATCTAATGCATATTGATCAGCCGCCCGCTCTTCTATACGAGATACATAGTTTGATACTGGACTAACCGCAAAAGACAATACGGAAGAGATAAGAAAAAACAATGGTATAATTGAGAAACATGCCAATTTCGAAATTTGTAATGTGCCTCCCCATTTCCGTACACACATATTTATAATACGACTAATCAAATACATCCCTACAAACGTTAACACTATATAACTCGCCACACCCCAATATATATGTTTCATCACGTAATGTCCCATTTCATGAGCCATAATAAATAAAATCTCTTTATCTTTTAACTGCTGGAGCGTTGTATCCCATAATACAATTCGGGAATTCGATCCAATCCCTGTCACATATGCATTTAAAGCCGTCGTTTTCTCAGACATGTTCACTTCATATACATGCTCAGTTGGGATATGTGCCCTGTCAGCAATTGCTAAAATTTTCTCCTCTAAGTCTTTATTTTTCAATGTAGAAAAATCATGATACAGCGGATCAATTAAAACAGGCTGTACAAATGTTAAAAAAATTGTAAACGGTACAGACAAAGCCCATCCAGCTAACCACCACCGCTTCGGAAATTTATAAATGAGCCATAGAAGGACAGAAACAATGAGAAGCATCATAATATAATTGACCCAAAAATCAATCACATGATCTTTTATCCAGCTCGCTGTTGATTGGGTTGAAATACCGTAATCAATTGATATTTGATGCCCCAGCCATTGCAGTGGCAATGAGAGAACAGTTGTAAGCAATGATAAATAAAAAAGATAAATAGCGACTTGAATAACCCGTACTTTTGTCGTTTCCTTTGACCATTTTTCAAAACGCCTTGATACTCCTAAAACAAGAACAAATAATAGAATAATCCATTCTAAAGGTGTAGCTAAAAAAAAGAGTAAGTTTTTCACGCGCGAGTAATCTTGACTTAATGTAAGTTCCTTTGCATTCATAAACGTCTGTGGATCAGCACTCGTCCCTTTATACATATCTGGAATAATCTCATGATTCCATCCAAATAAATACCAATATATAAATAGTGCAAAACCAACGTACAAAAAAAGCGACCACTTAATAACCTTTTTCACATTACTACCTCCTCTATGCTGCCTGTCTCTTATTATTGTAAGTTCGTTCTTTCTAAAATAGAACAAGCTAATAATCGGAATTGTCATGCAATTTTCAATCCCTCTTTAAAAATCCTTGGATTTTTCTTTTAAAATAAAACTGGGAGGGGATTGGAAAATGAAAAAAATTTATATTACTTTTACATTAGGTTTAGTCATTGTAATCGGAATTGGAATTTACTATTTTACAGATTATCGCAAAGCTTCTGCTGAAATACCGCATGGAATCGTCATGGAAGATGTAAATGGTACAACGTTATCTTTTGATCAACTACCGAAGAAACTAAAACTCGTAGAATTTATATATACAAAATGTCCTGATATTTGCCCAGTTACTACATACAAAATGAAACATTTACGAGACGAATTAGAGAAGGATAAATTGTTTGGTAAAAAGATTGAATTTATTACAATTACCATTGATCCTAAGTTCGATACAAAAGAAATATTAACCACATATTCCAACACGTTTGAAATGAAAAAAACAAAGGGCTGGCACTTACTACGCGGCGATGAAGATGAAACGAAAAAACTAGCAGATACATTTAACTTCCAGTACCGCGACCCTGGAAGCGGGCTCTATATTCACACTTCTAACTCCTATTTACTCGATGAACATGATCGTTTAATTGAAGTCTTCGGCATGGGAGAACGCGGGTTTAACAGCAAAAAAGTGCTTGAGAAAATTAAAGATGCATTATAAAAAACCTCTTCATAATTCGAAGAGGCTTTTTTATTCTATATAAATTATGCTACGAAAATTAAGTCCTATCCATTCTACACTTTCTATTTATTTCTCTATATATTTCTTCGGCTCATATGTTGGAATAAGAAACGCACTCGCAATCCAGCAAATAAGGCCGAACCCACTTATATATTTCCCGTATTCATAATGATTTAGATGCACTTTTCCTACAATAATTAAGATAAAGTGAAACTTTAATCAGTGGGGGTTTTCTTCATCCCCCACTGATTATTAGTTGAACCAATCGGGCTTTTACAGGCTGTTGATCCCCCACCTATCTTTTTTGCTTTCGCTGAATTTTGAGGTGGGGGGCTTACTGCCTGTTAATGCGGGATAAACCCAAGTAAAACAACTACATATCCAACTTGTTTTTTCGACAACACAACTCAGCACTCCTTATTGAAAAATGTTAACGAAGAAATTGAAATCTCGAAAAGAAATGGAGCTATATTTCATAATTCCTTGTACAGCTAGAAGTAATATAAGACCAAGTACACATATATAATTAATTCCATCTTCACTTCTTTTTTCAACTACAATTCCGCCCCCAATACACAGCAGCCCTAGAAGATGAAGTGCTAAATAAACAAAAAAGTATGGTTCATCCCAGCGAAAACCTACATTCACTGTTGTAATTACAATTAAACTCACCATAATCAAATAAAATAGTTTATTTGATTGTATTGTCCCATTCATAGAATCATACACATTCCTTTCTATATTTTTTCTTTATTCATTACCTATATTTCACTTTAAATGAAAGAGTTCAAGTCCAAACTATAATTCTCTCATTTTATTTGTATATACTACTAGCACCTCTTTGTTCATATAACGACGATTAATAAACAAAAAGACGAGTACTAAATTTAATCCAATGATAAAGATAATCAGTCCTGTAAAAAATGAAGTTTGATTGGAAAAATCCGCAAGGCTTATCATTTCTTCCTCACTCAAAATAAGAGATGTAATGAGTACGATCGCATTATTTAATATATGGATACTAATTGGCATCAGTAAACTTTTCGTACGAACGTATACTATTGATAGGACGATACTAAATATGGCAGCACCGAGAAAATCAATATGCAAACATCCAAAAAGAAGCGCTACCATAACCATCGCTTTTCCGGTTCCCCATTTCGCCGCAAAGCGCTGAAATAGAAATCCCCTAAATACGAATTCACCTATAATTGGAGCTACCAGTACTATTATTATAAATTGATATACGTATCCACCTGTACTACCTATAATAGGTTCATGTAATATATTCATAATAAAATCCGGTGTAATCCATGCAAAGCTATACATATACAATACAAGGTATCCATAACTAAAAAGGCATAACATTCCTGTAATCATTAAAACATGTACAAGATTAAATGATTCTCTTCTATTCATAAATATAGTAAACGGTACACGATGACGCTTACATTGATACAATAACCAAACGGATGGAAATACATATAGTACAAGTATGCTTGTAAAAGAAGAAAGTGATATATGAAATGTATTTTCTAGCACTTGTTTACTAGTATGTTCAATTAAAATAAGTAGTGGATATACAATCAAAAAATATCGTGCTCGCATCGAATAAAACGGATTCAAACTCATCTCCTCCCCTATGTTACATTTATCATATCATTCCAATCTTATTTTTAAGCTAAGAAAACCTTAAATTTTCCTTAAAAATCCCATAACTTACAAGAAAATGTTATGATATTCGATGAAAATAGGAGGCGATTCAGATTGTATAATGCAAATATTTTACTTGTCGATGATGAAACAGCAATTTTACAACTATTAACTACGATTCTACAAAAAGAAGGATTTTCTCATATTACAACTGCCACATCCGCAGAAGAAGCTTTACAATTTGTGGAACATAATCGTTATGATTTAATGATTTTAGACGTGATGCTTCCAGGACAATCCGGTTTTGATATTTGTCCAATCATCCGTCAAAAAACAGATTGTCCAATTTTCTTTCTAACAGCTAAATCATCTGATTTAGATAAAGTCTCTGGTTTCTTATATGGCGCAGACGACTATATTACAAAACCATTCAATCCGCTGGAAGTTGTCGCCCGTATAAAAGCTCAGCTTCGAAGACATATGAAACAAATCTCGCAACCTGCGAAAGAAACACACTTTATTTCATTTGGAAGATTTCAAGTCGATAAACATGCAGCTGAATTAAATGTAGATGGAAAAGTTGTGGAATGTTCAGCTCAGCTCTTTCAACTACTACTCTTTTTCTGTGAACATCCTAATTACGTGTTTTCAAAAGAAGAAATATACGAAAAAGTATGGGGTGCTCCTGCCTATAATGGTGATGACAATACCGTCATGGTTCATATTCGAAAACTACGTGAAAAAATTGAACTTGATCCAAGTAACCCAAAATATATAAAAACGGTTCGCGGACTTGGCTATAAGTTCATCGCAAAGTAGGTAACGACTATGAATTTAAGTAGAAGACTTATTATCCAATTTATTATACAGCATATTTTCGTCTTATTTACTTTACTCATTGCAGTAATAATCGCATTTGGATATTTAGCTTATCTTGTCAGTACAACCCTTTACGAACCAAATGTACCTGAATTTGATAATTTCACTCTTTCTCATTACGTTTCCTCAGAAAATGGACGCGTTACATTAGGATCTGAGGTAAAAGAAATCATTAAGGACAAAAATGATTGGCTTCAAATTGTAGATGAAAAAGGAAAAGTTCTCTATCACTTCAATACTCCTGAAGATGTTCCCACTTCTTATACAAAAACATCATTAGTTGCTTATCTACAGAATCATATAGAAAGCTCTTATAAATTTACTTATTGGGACATTGAATTAGAGGAAAAGAAAGCAATTGTCATTTATGGTGATACAATAAAAAGTAATGTAATACTTCAAAGATTAAAACAAGAACACGGTTCTCCATTAACAGCTGAATTTTCTTTAACTGAAAAAGAAAAAAAGGACCTTACCGCAGAAGGTGCTACATTACAATTGTTTAATGCAAAAGGAGAAGAAATTTTTTCATATCCAGAAAAAAAGGGGAAATCATTTTCAGCGATCCAAGCCGCCCTCTCTGATAAAGAGCCTTGGAATCATAAAGAAAATATATCGAGTTTTTATAATCCAGAGGATCAAACACTATTTACCATAACCGTGAAAAATGATTATTACTATCCATCTGATATGAATGAAGATGCATTAACGACAAAGGTATTCACTGGATTTGGATCTATTTTTCTTGTCGTGTTTGTCTACTTAGTTATTCTCTCTATTTGGTACGGAAGAAAGTTTGGCAAACCATTATTACATGCAATGCGCTGGCTCAAAAATATAGCTAGTGGAAAATATGAAGAACCTGTAAGTAAAAAAGGAAAAGTAGTTCGCTTTCGGCGTTCAGGTAAAGAAAAGTGGTCATTCCGTCTTTTTAAAGATGTAACAAACGCTTTAGAACACCTTTCTATTACACTCAAAAAAAATGAGTCCATCCGAAAAGTAATTGAACAAACACGTGAAGAATGGATTACTGGTCTCACACATGATTTAAAAACACCGCTCAGTTCCATTTACGGGTACTCTCTATTACTAGAATCGAAACAATATAACTGGAATGAACACGACATTCAAGAGTTTGGTCGTGTTATACAAGAAAAATCTCAATATATGACAACATTAATTGATGACTTAAGCTTAACGTATCAATTAAAAAACAATGCGATTCCCTCTCAGCACGTCAAAGTTGAGATTAATCAATTCGTCCAAAAAGTCTTGTTACAATTTATTAACAACCCGACACTACAAAATCAAAACATTGAATTTGTTCCTAGTTCCAATGCAGTTCATTATTCCATTGAAGAAAAATGGTTCAGGCGTATCATTGAGAACTTATTAGCAAATGCAGTAAAACATAATAATGAAACCACAAATGTCATTGTAAGCCTTGGACAGGATAAACATTCTTTTACACTTTCTATTTCTGACAATGGAAAAGGAATGGATGAACAAACGAAAGAACTTTTATTTGAACGATATTACCGCGGTACAAATACTGAAGAAAATAATGCTGGAACAGGTCTCGGCTTAGCTATCACAAAACAACTTGTTCTAGCGCATAACGGTACGATTTCTATTGACAGTGAACTTGGAAAAGGCACAACCATTACGATGGTATTTCCATTCTCGCCTACTAACAAAAAAGAATCCTAAAATAAAGTGAAACTCTAATTAGTGATGATAAATCCATCACTGATTAAGGTTTCACTTTATTTATCATTTACTCTAGTATATAGACATAAAAGGGTTCTCATCTGGACTTTCTAGTTTCACTACTATATTTAATTCTACATCTATATGCTACATTTCATAAAACTTCGCATTATAAAATGCTTTGCTTTTTACCTTTTGTTTTGAATTAACCCTTATTCTTCCGAGTTTCTTAAAAAAAGCTTAAAATAGATGAAAATGATAATGGAGAATTCAAGCTTTAATCCAATCAAAATTACCCAAGTACATTTCCAATTTTTCTAGCTAATTGTTCTAATGCACATGCTAACATATGTTGTTGTAATCCTTAAGAAAGCAATCCCAATTTATTAGAACTCAATCAATTTGTTCAAAAAAACGCCATACTTTCTGCATATTTTGAACTGCACCCCAATTGTTAGACACAATTAACAATTGGAGGTGTAGTTTTTTTATGGCAAAGTTTTCATTAGAA
>NZ_JAGDQK010000054.1:0-30540 GCF_017498755.1 Bacillus sp. XF8
CCGTGGTGTAGTGGTTAACATGCCTGCCTGTCACGCAGGAGATCGCCGGTTCGACCCCGGTCGGGACCGCCATTTATACAAAGAAAAGAACGAAACAACTTGTTTCGTATTTTTTTATTTATTTTTAAGTAAACTTATAAAGACAGTCAATCTTACCCTTAGGACAACTCCTAAGGTCTTTTTTATATGTTCAAAATGAAACAAAGTGAAAAAATCTGTATAATAAAGAGTAGAGAATATTGTGAGTAAGGTAGGTGAAACCTTTGAATAAATATGAAATAACGACAACCTCTTCTGAAGAGACACAGAACTTATCAGAAAGGTTGGGACAACTTGTTAGGGAACAAGATGTACTTATTTTAGAAGGAGATCTAGGTGCTGGCAAGACAACGTTTACGAAAGGTCTTGCAAAAGGTCTTGGTGTGAAACGAGTTGTAAATAGTCCGACATTCAATATTATTAAAGAGTACAAAGGGAGATTACCGCTATATCATATGGACGTGTATCGTTTAGCGGAAAGTGAAGAAGATTTAGGGTTTGATGAGTATTTTTATGGCGAAGGTATAACAGTAGTAGAATGGGCTCATTTAATTGAACCTTTCTTGCCAAATGAGAAATTAAAAATAAGCTTGTTCCATACAGGTGATGATACAAGAAGAATTGTATTAGAACCAAGTGGTGAACGTTATATTAGATTATGTGAGGAGCTATTACAAGATGAAAGTACTAGCAATTGATACTTCAAGTTATGTAATGGGAGTTTCTCTTATTGATGGAAATACTGTTGTCGGAGAAATCATTACGAATTTAACAAAGAATCATTCCGTGCGCCTTATGCCAGCTGTAGAAGAACTTTTAAAGGAATGTAATGTAAAACCGAAAGAGTTAGATAAAATTATTGTAGCTGCTGGCCCTGGATCTTATACAGGAGTTCGAATTGGTGTGACGGTTGCAAAGACATTAGCTTGGTCATTGCAAATACCGATTGTCGGCGTGTCTAGCTTAGAAGTAGTAGCTGCGAATGGAGCTAATTTTCAAGGGGTTATTTGTCCATTGTTTGATGGGCGTCGAGGACAAATTTATACGGGCTTGTATACATATAAAGAAGGTCAGCTATCTTCTATAGAAGATGATCGAATTGTTCTTATTGTTGATTGGTTGCAGATGTTAAAAGATAAGGGACAACCCGTTTTATTTATTGGCAATGATGTAGAACAACATAAAGAAACGATTGTAGAATATTTAGGAGAGCAAGCTGTGTTTGCTTCTTGTACAAAGAACAACCCAAGACCAAGTGAGTTAGCATTTTTAGGATTACAAAAAGAGGAGCAAAGTGTGCATACATTTGTTCCAAGTTACCTCCGCTTAGCAGAGGCAGAAGCAAAATGGCTAGAAAGTCAAAAAAAATAGGGGATATCAAAATGGATATTACATTTAGAAAAATGACGACTGATGATATTGCTCAAATTGTAGCAATTGAAGAAGCGTCATTCCCAACTCCTTGGACTGCTGATGCGTTTCATCGTGAATTGACGATGAATGAATATGCACATTATGTCGTAATAGAAAAAGACGATGTGGTAATTGGATACTGTGGATTATGGATTATTATTGACGAATCACATATTACGAACATAGCTATTTTGCCAGAATATCGAGGTCAAAAACTTGGGGATGCTTTGTTGAAAGAAGTAATGGATCAGGCAAAAGAAATGGGAGCAAAAACGATGACACTTGAAGTACGGGTGTCAAATGAAGTAGCGAAGCAGTTATACCGAAAGTATGGATTCCAAAATGGTGGGATTCGTAAACGATACTATACAGACAATTATGAAGATGGTCTTGTAATGTGGGTGAATATATAATGGAAAAAAATACGATTATACTTGGTATTGAAACGAGCTGTGATGAAACGGCTGTAGCGGTTGTTAAAAATGGAACAGAAATAGTGGCAAACGTTGTCGCTTCACAAATTGAAAGCCATAAGCGTTTTGGCGGAGTGGTGCCGGAGATTGCATCTCGTCATCATGTAGAACAAATCACAGTTGTATTAGAAGAAGCATTAAAAGAAGCGAACGTTACATTTGAAGATATTGATGCAATTGCTGTGACGGAAGGACCTGGTTTAGTAGGAGCACTTTTAATTGGTGTTAATGCTGCGAAGGCAGTTGCCTTCGCGCATAATATTCCTCTTGTTGGTGTTCATCATATTGCTGGGCATATTTATGCGAATCGTTTAGTAAAAGAACTACAATTCCCGTTGTTATCACTTGTTGTGTCTGGAGGACATACAGAACTTGTTTATATGAAAGAGCATGGTTCCTTTGAAGTAATTGGCGAAACGAGAGATGATGCAGCAGGAGAAGCATATGATAAAGTTGCACGTACATTATCTATGCCATATCCAGGTGGTCCTCATATTGACCGTCTTGCTCATGAAGGACAGCCAACGATTGATTTACCGCGTGCATGGCTAGAACCAGATTCGTATGATTTTAGCTTTAGTGGATTGAAATCAGCAGTTATCAACACTGTGCATAATGCAAAACAACGTGGGGAAGAAATTGCACCAGAGGATTTAGCAGCTAGCTTCCAAGCGAGTGTAATAGATGTACTAGTAACGAAAGCAGCGCGTGCAGCAGAAGCATATGGTGTAAAACAAGTGCTTCTTGCTGGAGGGGTTGCAGCGAATAAAGGACTTCGCGCTTCTTTAGAGGAAGAGTTTGCTAAGAAAGAGGATATTGAGCTAATCATTCCACCTTTATCATTGTGTACAGATAATGCAGCGATGATTGCAGCCGCAGGTACAATTGCATATGAGCAAGGAAAACGTGCAACATTGGCTTTAAATGCAAACCCAGGGTTAGACATTGAAGCATAGTTATACACAAAATTAACCACAACCTGTGGATAAAACCCATATTATTTGTTGATAATATGGGTTTTATTGTGTATATAAAATGTGGATAACTTTTTTATATTTTGGGGATAATGTGGAAAAGTTATTTTTGCGTTTATGTTATAAAGGTGAATATGTGTATAAAGTTGTGGATAAAACAGGTGAGGTCAGACCTTTGACGATTGTCCTTTTTATCCCGCTATTTGCGGGCAGTAGTACTCCCACCTCAAAATTCTGTGAAAGCAAAGAAGTTAAGTGGGAGATAAACTGCCCGTAAAAGCCCGATTGGTGCGGGCTGATAATCAGTAGGGGATGGAGAAAACCCCCCACTGATTAAAGTTTCACTTTATATGTAAAATATATTGCTTTTTTCGGATGAAAAAATAAACCAGGAAGTTGAATGATCTTCAACTTCCTGGTTTTTACTATTTAAGTATAGAGAATGTATTCTGCTATTCAAGAGCAATGATACCCCCACTTGAAGACTCTGCAAAAGCAAAGGAGTTAGACCGGGACAGATAGAAATTTCACTTTATACGTGTAATTCTTCCCATTCCGCCATGAATTTCTCTAGTTCTTCTTGTTTTGTTTGCTTTGCTGTTGTAATCTCACTAGCTCGTTCGTAGTCAGCGTATACTTCAGGCAGACAAAGCTCCTCTTCTAATTCTGCAATTTCTTCTTCTAACTTTGCAATGTTTTGTTCGATTTCCTCAATTTTCCGGATACGTTGTCGTTCCTGCTTTTTACGTTCTTTTTCTTCAAGATAGCTTAATTTTTCTTGAGCAATGCTTTTTTGAATAGGTGTATCATTTTCTTGCTGTTCAAATTCCGCACGTTCAATCATTTCATTTTTCTTTTCGATATAGTAGTCATAGTCACCTAAATATTCTTGTGCTCCTTCTGTTGATAACTCAACCACTGTAGTTGTTACACGGTTAATAAAATAACGATCATGGGAAACGAATAAAAGAGTTCCTGGATAATCAATTAAGGCATTTTCTAAAATCTCTTTACTGTTTAAGTCGAGATGGTTTGTTGGCTCATCGAGAATCAGTAGATTAGATTTTTGCATCATCAATTTTGCTAGAGCTAATCGAGCCTTTTGACCACCACTTAGGGAAGATACTGGCTTTAATACATCATCCCCTGTGAATAAAAAGTTACCGAGTATCGTGCGAATTTCTTTTTCTGGCTGAAGCGGATAATCATCCCATAGTTCGTTTAGAACACGCTTAGACGATGTTAAGTTTGCTTGCTCTTGATCATAATATCCAATAGAAACATTCGAACCGAAAGAAACTTCACCGCTTAATGTATTCAATTTATTCACAATCGATTTTAATAATGTAGATTTCCCAATACCGTTTGGACCGACTAGTGCGACACTATCACCGCGGGTTAAGCGCATATTTACATGCTCAATAATCGGCTCTTTGTCATATCCAATTGAAACATCTTTTACTTGTAATACATCGTTTCCACTTTGTTTTTCGATATCAAAGTGAAAGGATGCGGACTTAGAATCACCTGATGGCCTAGTCAGTAATTCCATTCGATCTAATTGTTTACGGCGACTTTGTGCGCGTTTTGTTGTAGATGCACGGGCAATGTTCTTTTGGACAAAGTCTTCGAGTTTAGCAATTTCCTCTTGTTGTTTCTCATAACGTTTCATTTCCTGCTCATATAGTGCAGCTTTTAAATCTAAATATTTACTGTAGTTACCAACATATCGTCTGCTTTCTTTATTAGAAATTTCATATACTTGTGTAACAAGCTTGTCTAAAAAGTAGCGATCGTGGGAAACGATTAAAATAGCTCCAGGATAGCCTTGTAAATATTGTTCAAGCCATGTTAATGTATCGATGTCTAAATGGTTTGTTGGTTCGTCCAAAATAAGTAAGTCTGGTTTTGTTAATAGTAGCTTCCCAAGAGCAAGTCTTGTTTTCTGTCCACCACTTAACGTAGAAATCGTTGTTTGGTGTGTTTCAACTGGAAAACCAAGTCCACTTAAAATGGAGCGAATATCAGCTTCATATTGATAACCACCTTGATCTTTGTAGTCTAACTGTAATTGATCATAATCAGCGAGTAATTTTTCGTACGTAGCAGCATTTGAAAAGTTCTCTTCCTTACCCATTTCCTGCTCTAACCTTCGAAGTTTCTTTTCCATTTGCTGCAGATGAGTAAAGACGGTAAGCATTTCATCCCAAATTGTTAAAGAAGTTTCTAAACCAGTATTTTGGGCTAAGTACCCAATTGAAACATCTTTTGGCTTTATAATTTCTCCACCGTCGTGAGATAGTTCACCGGCAATTATTTTTAATAATGTGGATTTTCCAGCACCATTTCGACCAACTAGTGCAATGCGATCCTTTGTTTGAACTTCCAATTTAATGTTTGCAAGAATTGTTTCAGCACCGTATAATTTTGAAAGCCCATTCACTTGTAATAAAATCAATGTTTTCACCTCAAATAATTTCTTAACTTTGCCATGTTTATATTTCTCAATCATACTAAAAATAGTGTATAGTTTAAAATAAAGAGAGAAGTCTTCTCTCTATTATACAAGGAAAGTCATAAGTGCTAAACTTCTGTATTTGTTTTAAGTCTATGAACAAAGATAGGAAGAGAGGAGAGGTTATATGGATCAGCAAAAGATTCCACAGGCCACTGCCAAACGATTGCCTCTATACTATCGATTTATCCAAAACTTATCTCTTTCTGGTAAGCAACGTGTTTCATCGGCAGAATTGAGTGAAGCGGTGAAGGTAGATTCCGCGACAATTCGAAGAGATTTTTCATATTTTGGAGCGTTAGGGAAAAAGGGATATGGGTATAATGTGAATTATTTACTATCATTTTTCCGAGAAACGCTCGATCAAGATGATATAACACGTGTAGCACTTATTGGAGTGGGTAATTTAGGGACCGCTTTCTTACATTACAATTTCACGAAAAATAATAATACAAAGATTGAAATGGCGTTTGATGTCAATGAAGAGAAAGTTGGAAAAGAAATCGGAGGAATTCCTGTATATCATTTAGATGAATTAGAAGAACGTTTAACAAATGATATACAAGTGGCAATATTAACAGTGCCTGCTACCGTTGCACAAGCTGTAGCGGATCGATTGGCCGAAACAAATGTACATGGAATTTTAAATTTTACACCGGCACGATTAAATGTTTCAGAAAATATAAGAATTCATCATATTGATTTAGCTGTAGAATTACAAACACTCGTTTATTTTTTGAAAAATTATCCACAATAAAACGCAGAGGAAATCCCTCTGCGTTTTATTATTGCTTTTTCTTTGTAAATTTGACTAAGATAAGTCGAAGTGCCAAATTAAAATCAATTGTTGCCATAGCAGCAAACAGCATTGTCCAAAAGTTCCAAATTGTATCTGTAACGTTCGTAATTGCGAAACGTGTAAAGACACATCCGAGAAGGAAATACAGTGCTGCCATGAACAATGGTGAGTTCCTCATATTTAAAATCCTCCGATAAATCCTTGCATTTTTTCTGCTTGTTTAATCATTTCTTGTATTTGTTCGTTACTTACTACTACTTGGGTTATTGCAACTAGTGAATTCATCGTAACGTGAGCCATAATAGGAACGATGATTCGTTTTGTTTTCACGTATAGAAAAGCGAAAACAAGTCCCATGGAAGTGTATACTAACAAATGTGTAAAATCAAAGTGAATTGCTGCAAAAACAAGTGAACTAATAATTGCCGCGATAAAGAAATTAAATCTTTTATAGAGTGTTCCAAATAAAATTTTTCTAAAGACAATCTCTTCTAAAATAGGGCCGATGATAGAGATAACAATAAGAAACCATGGAGTAGCTCTTGCTATTTCCATCAAATCTTGGGTATTTTGAGAACCGGGCTTAATCCCTAATAATCGCATTTCAATATTAGCTGCGATTACTTGAGCAAACATAGCTAAAAAGAAACCGATAAATATCCAGCCGATTGTAGCAGAAATACTAGCTCGCTTAGTATCTAAATGTCTTTCGCGGATATCGGTTCTAAGTAGCCAAAGTATAATACATAATGCAATAAAAAAGCTGATGATTGACCAGTGCCCAGCCATGATTTGTATTTTTTGCTCTCGTGAAACCGCCATATTATCGTATAGTCCTGTTTTGAAAAGGAGCCACACTCCAACAATTCCCGATAATTGCATCAGAATATATGTAACTATAATCCACCAATATTGTTTTTTCAAATTGGTTAACCATCCTTTCTAACTCTAGTTTATGAGATAAGGCGGGATAACATGTAAATATCCAGCCGGGGATACATAATAACTGTCCCTATTATTATTTTTTTGTAAATCTTTCATTGAAAGTGAAATTGGAGACAGGAAAAAGCTGTACCTATAGAGAAAACAACTTATGGTATCTTTCATATTGTAACATACGGTAAGTGGAAAAACTGATTCATATACAAAAGGCTTTCTTGAGAATGGTTATAACGATAACAGAATTATTTCCTTTAGGAAGTTGTATAGAAAAAGTTTATATAGTAATTTGCGAAAAAATTATGATTTTTTTACTTGCAAAAGAAAATTAGATTATTTATTATTATAAGTGTGTTAGCACTCAGTGTCTTCGAGTGCTAATAAAGAAAATTTACATAGAAAAATGAGGAGGTTATTGTTCATGCTAAAGCCATTAGGTGATCGCGTTGTAATTGAGCTTGTTCAAGCAGAAGAAAAAACAGCAAGTGGTATTGTATTACCAGACACTGCAAAAGAAAAACCACAAGAGGGTAAAGTTATTGCAGTAGGTACTGGTCGAGTGCTTGAAAATGGTGAGCGTGTTGCTTTAGAGGTAGCAGCAGGTGATCTTATCATCTTCTCAAAATATGCAGGTACTGAAGTGAAATATGAAGGTACAGACTACTTGATTTTACGTGAAAGTGACATTTTAGCAGTTATCGGTTAATTATATACATTTTAAAAATCCAAGGGGGTCAAATATTATGGCAAAAGATATTAAATTTAGTGAAGAAGCACGTCGTTCGATGCTTCGCGGTGTCGACACTCTTGCAAATGCAGTAAAAGTAACGCTTGGACCAAAAGGTCGTAACGTTGTACTTGAGAAAAAATTTGGTTCACCACTTATTACAAATGATGGTGTAACAATTGCGAAAGAAATTGAATTAGAAGATGCTTTCGAAAACATGGGTGCAAAATTAGTAGCAGAAGTTGCTAGCAAAACAAATGACGTAGCTGGTGACGGAACAACAACTGCAACTGTATTAGCACAAGCTATGATTCGTGAAGGTTTAAAAAACGTAACAGCTGGTGCGAACCCAATGGGTCTTCGTAAAGGTATCGAGAAAGCTGTTGTTGCAGCAGTAGAAGAATTAAAAACGATTTCTAAACCAATCGAAGGTAAATCTTCCATTGCACAAGTAGCTGCTATCTCTGCTGCTGATGAAGAAGTAGGTAAGTTAATTGCTGAAGCAATGGAGCGCGTTGGTAACGACGGCGTTATTACTTTAGAAGAATCTAAAGGGTTCACAACAGAATTAGATGTAGTAGAAGGTATGCAATTTGATCGTGGATATGCATCTCCTTACATGATCACTGATTCTGACAAAATGGAAGCTGTCCTTGATAACCCATACATCTTAATCACTGACAAAAAGATTTCTAACATTCAAGAAATCTTACCAGTGTTAGAGCAAGTGGTACAACAAGGTAAACCACTTCTTATCATTGCAGAAGATGTAGAAGGCGAAGCATTAGCTACATTAGTAGTAAACAAACTTCGTGGTACATTCAATGTAGTTGCTGTTAAAGCTCCTGGATTTGGTGACCGTCGTAAAGCAATGCTAGAAGATATTGCGATCTTAACTGGTGGTGAAGTAATCACTGAAGAATTAGGACGCGACTTAAAATCTGCTACAGTTGCATCTTTAGGACGCGCTGGTAAAGTGGTTGTAACGAAAGAAAACACAACTGTAGTAGAAGGTGTAGGTAGCACAGAACAAATCGAAGCTCGCATCGGTCAAATCCGTGCGCAATTAGAAGAAACAACTTCTGAATTCGATCGTGAAAAATTACAAGAGCGTCTTGCTAAACTTGCAGGTGGCGTAGCAGTAATTAAAGTAGGTGCAGCAACTGAAACTGAGTTAAAAGAGCGTAAACTTCGTATTGAAGATGCACTTAACTCAACTCGTGCAGCAGTAGAAGAAGGTATTGTTGCAGGTGGTGGTACTTCACTTATGAACGTATACACTAAAGTAGCTTCTATTTCAGCTGAAGGTGACGAAGCAACAGGTATTAACATTGTACTTCGTGCTTTAGAAGAGCCAGTTCGTCAAATCGCAATCAACGCTGGTCTAGAAGGATCTGTTGTTGTAGAACGCTTAAAAGGCGAAAAAGTAGGCGTTGGTTTCAACGCAGCAACTGGCGAATGGGTAAACATGCTTGAGTCTGGTATCGTAGACCCAGCAAAAGTAACTCGTTCTGCACTTCAAAACGCAGCATCTGTTGCAGCAATGTTCTTAACAACTGAAGCAGTTGTTGCTGACAAACCAGAAGAAGGCGGAAATGCAATGCCTGATATGTCTGGAATGGGCGGCATGGGCGGCATGGGCGGCATGATGTAATTTCATCCGCTGAACCTTTTCTGTGAAGCTGTTCAATGTATAAATAGTTAGTAAGAATAAGACTACTTCCTTAATAAAAGGAGGTAGTCTTTTTTGTGTTATTAAAATTTGCATACCAAGAATTTCTTGAAGACCGTAAGTTTAGAAATACGACGAAGGTAAATATTCAAAATTATAAGGTTCTCTTAGGTGGTTTTATTGATTACTGTCATGAGAATAATGTTTTGAATGTTGAAGAAGTAAAAAGTATTCATGTTAAGAGTTATTTGCGTTATTGCCAAGATAAAGGTAATTCTGCCAACACGATAAATACGAAGTTACAGAGGATTAGGGCGTTCTTTAACTACTTAGTAGAAGAAAGAATTATAAGCGAAAATGTAGCTTCTAAAATTAAACGTCAAAAAGTAGATGTGAAAATTAATGTTTTTAGTGATGAACAAATTAATCAGATGTTGGCGTATTATCGAGGACTTAGAAGAAGAGAGAAAAGTTATTTTGCATACAGAGGTTATATGTTGATAGTTACTTTTTTAGGGACTGGTATAAGACGAACGGAAATTATTAATTTGAAGTGGTCTGATATAGATTTCGAAAACTTAACTATGTCTGTTTACGGTAAGAGTAGAAAGAAGGAAATAATTTTTCTAACTGAAAAACTGGCTAAGGAGATTTCATCGTATTACCTGTTTTGCAAAAGGCATTTTGAAGAATTAAATGAGTACGTTTTTGTGAATCGAGATAATACACAAATGACGCAAAACTCAATTATGCTAGTATTTCAAAATTTGCAGCGAAAGATGAATTTTTCTGATGTGAGAGTATCACCACATACTTTTAGGCACACATTTTGCCATAGACTGGCTATGAGTGGAATGTCAGCCTTTGCTATTCAAAAGATGATGAGACACGAAAATATAGCCGTTACAATGCGTTACGTAGCTATGTGGGGGAATGAATTAAAAGAACAAAATGATAAACATAATCCATTAAATAACCTAGATATATAAAACAAAGAAAAAAGCCACCTACTGCAATAGGTGACTCAAAATTAAACGTTTAGATTTAAAACTAAATAACGGATATTCCGTACATTCAGCACTTGTATTATACCATTTTTCAAAAATGGATAGCAAGGGGTGTAGTTTCCTATTGTCTTCTTTTAGGTGTTAGTGCAGGATTTTCCGGACGTGGGAATGACCTAGCACCACGATAAATACTTGAACAGGTGAGAACCAGCCAACGTCAGAAAGTGGGTTCGTAGGCACGTTAGAAGCTTTCCTCGTTTGCTTGTGTCTAGTCTATGTGGAGAACGCACATAATCAGTTTGGTGGTTGCTTGGTGTATTAGGGTACAGGTAGCAACGAATAAGAAAGATATAACATTAGGTTCCGAGTAATTAAGGATATGTCAGCAGTACAATTCCTTTCCTAAGTTTTTCAGCATGTTGGACAAGCATGACATGTTAAAAGTTCGTTGTAGGTGAAAATCTAGCGTTCAAACGAGGTGTTACTATACGGATTCCTTAACCCGATAGACCATGAGAAGTGACAATGAACGTCTACTTTATGTTGCATTAACTTTTTGTTTTTTGCGATATAAGGTAGTCATTCTCTGCCCTAGCCGTTGTCCTGTGCCCTCATCCCATGATGAAATACAGACCGCCGATGTCAATACGTTTAATTACGATTTTATTGTAACTTCGAATAACGGCGATTGATGATAATTTATTAAATTAATAAGGAGACGATGTAATAAAGAGAATATGATAAAATAAGGGGCGGATGAAGAAATTTTATCCAATTTATACAACAGAGAGGAAATTACAACATGAAAGCAACTATAAAAAAAGTAATAATCCGTGGAACATTAGCGGCATCCTTACTCTTCTCGGGGTTTATGGTTTATAAGGTTAACAATTTATCAAGTAAAGTAAAAGAATTACAAACAGAAAATACGAAGTTAGTAAATACAGAAGGTGGAAAAGCATCGAAAAAATGGGATAGACAACCGGTTTGGGATTTTGTAAACAATGTAGCTGACTTACTAGTAGAAAGTCAAAAAACGGTACCGAATATTGCCACGATGGAACAACAGATGTCTAAATTAAAGAACGGATTTATAGAAATTCAGAAAGAGAAATTACCGAGAGATTATGAAACAGGAATTTATGCGGTTCTACATACGGCGGATTATGTGTATCAAACTCACAAAATCGGGATAGCAAACCCGAAAGACTCGGATTTATTAGATGAAAATATTAAAAAGCTATCGGTTATTTCAAATAAATACGAAGAAAAGAATAAGTAAAACAAGCAAGGAATATTGATATACAACAAAGGAGAAGTAGTAGCATGAAAAAAGTATTATTTACATTAACAACGGCGGCATTTCTAGTTACAGGATGTTCTTCTAGTGATTCTAGCCGTGTTAAGGAATTAACTAAGGAAATAGAGGAATTAAAGAAAACCGAGGGAGGAACAGCCTCGGAAGAGTGGGATAAACAACCGATAACAAATGTATTAGAAAAAGCGGAGGAAATAGTAAAAGAGTCAAAGATGGCAGTTCCGGACATTCTCACTATGAAACTTTCCTTAACAAGATTAAAATGGGAATTTTTAAATGTAAGAAGTGAAAGGCTACCGAGAGAGTATGAGGACGCCATTTTGGATGTTCTATTACAGGCCGATGCATTTATTGCCGGGTATGAACAAGATACGTTAATGGATAAAGACCCGGTAATTGAAAATCTAGAAAAAAGTATAAAAAAGGTACATACTACAGCTAAACGTTTTGAAAAGTAAAACAGTCAAATAAAATAGACATTGCAACCGAAGGGTGGCAGAAGACAATCAGTAATGCAATGTTACGTAAATCAAAAGATAATTGTCTTGAAATGCAACGCGGGTTATAGAAAAAGGGAAGGTAATAAAATATTGGTAAGGTTAGTATAGTGAAGGATAGATACAGGGAAGAATGGCTTGTAATAAGGGATTTTTGATATAAAATAGTGTACTACCCTTAACAAGTTGATAGGTTTGCAATCATTTCTGGCTTGAAAAAAGGGAAGCATTGAACGTATAATGAATGTAGAAATTATCAATGTATATTGAATGCCCATTGAATATACATTACTTTACAAAGAAAAAAGCATTATAAGTGCGGGAACACTTACAATGCTTACTATAAAACAAGGGTGAGACTAGTTAATAAGGTTTAGTACGCCGAACATCACGGTAAAAATGACCATTAAAACAGCACATAGTGCAGTTATTACTTGATGTGGTTTCATGTTCTCACCAACTTTCTATGAAGCTTTTCGTACGGGAATACGAAAGGCTTTTTTTCATACTTCTCTTATCTCCCGATATTAGCCATTAACTTGCACGGTTGGCATATTAATTTACTAGCAACTTAGAGTAAGAGAATTTGTTGCATGTTAATGCTGGGGTTTATTCCCTTCATTTCCTTGGGTTTCCCTAAATATTGTATTATGTTTCAAAACAAGACACAAGATATATGTATAAATTCTTTCTTTTTTTAACTTTTACTTTTCGACATAGCGAGTCGTTTTTTTCAATACAAAGACTATGAAACAACATTCTAAAACTCATGTCAATAAAGTGCTTTTCAAAAGAGTCGTCAACGAATTTAGCCATTTTCACAAAAATATTAACAATATTTTTGGTGAAGAAACGATAGATGCTAGAGAAATTTATTTCTCCACAATCACACAAAAAAGAACAGACGGTGAAAATCTTCATTTTTATTCTACTTGTCGACAATATTAAATTATCGTTTTTTAGTGCTATTTTTCCACACAGATTTTCAATGTGCCGCAATCTCCCGTTCCCTTTACTTAAAATATTCTACGTCTTTATTTATTCCAGATAACTCGAATTTTGATACATATGAAACATGTATAATTTTTTCACCTTCAATCCGAAAAATATCCCTTATAAACAAATGGTGAAAATTCATATCTGTACATAGCGGGGATTTTGGTACCCTCAAATAGGATTATATATAGTGCATTTTGTGATTAATTAGATTTGCATTTTAAGGTGTCTATCTTTCGATTTAAGCGTTTTAAAATGTATTAGAAAGCACAAAAAAACCGTTAAACATCAAAATATGACGTCTAACGGGAAGATTCTTGTTTATTCAATTATCGTTTTGTGACTAATTTCGAAATATCAAACAATCCATTCGCTGATAATCCGATTCCAGTTCCTATAAAAACACATTCTGAAATAGGGTATTGGTGTAATAGAAACATAGCTAAAATTCCAAGTAGAACCGATGATAACGGACTGAATCGTTTTGGTACATATTCATAGCGTTTAATCATTTCATTGATTCCAACAATTAAAGCCGTAATAAATCCTAATTCAATCATGAATATGATTCCCCTTTAATTAATTAATATTCTTTTAAAGTATTAAAGTCTTTTAAAGAAAAGATTAAGTTCTTTTAGTAGCACCCCTCCCGTTACCTATTTCGAAATATATAAGTAACCCCACCCGTTACCTATTCATAAATAGATAGGGGAAGGGTACTGTTACCTATTAATTTTCGATTAGTAACGTTAGGCGTTACCTATTGTTTACGTGTATATGAAGATTTCTCTGTTTATCTGAATATAATAGGTAGGCAGGTAATCCGCGTACAATTAATAGACGTTACTGATAAATTAGTACCGAATCGTGGTTCATACTTTTCCCTACGTCGTATTGGAATGTTGTTATGAGAATTTGTAAAAGTAGGAGGTAATTTGATGGATAAAAAGGATTTTACAGATATACAACAATTTATGGATAAGGAACTAGATGTCTTTTTCAATGTAATGACTGCACGTTTTGATAGATTAGAAAAACGCCTCGATAAGATTGATTCATCTTTAGATAAGTTGAACGATATCAGGGGAATGGTACAAGATGTCCGTTCGGATATGGAAGGAATCAAGGAAGATACCAAAGGTACCCTAAAATCATCTTACGATATACCGAAATAGCCCGTTTGATGTATGAAGCACAATATTTGTGCATTGTGATTGATAACATTGTGTATACCGCATAGAATCAGTGTTTTATGGGGTAGCGTAGCACAAGCGTACGTGTCCTATATTTTGTACTTATTAAAATGGAATATAATTCCTACAAGGGATTTTCTATTAAGCCCAAAAATTGTTACTTTAACAAACCCAGTCGTATCAAGGGTTCATTTTTTGTCACAAAAATTTAACATTTTATTTCTTGTAAAACATGCCCACAGCTTGTGATATAAGTAAAGAAAAGAACTTACAAACGAATTAATAAATGTTATAGATAATTTTAAAGCGTTTAGCTTTAATATGTTTTAATGAATAGGTCTGTTTATCTTGCGATAAAACGTTATAAAGATAAAAGATACAATTTGGACTAACGTCCTCATTGGGGCTATCGCCCTTGTTTGTTTAAAAGAAAAAGGATTAATTATCTATTTCCAACAAACTATAAGATAAATCATAGGTGCTACCTTTTCGTTTTGTTACTAAACTAATATTTCCTCTTTTGCCCGCGGCGTTTTGCTGTGGGTTCTTTTTTTATGCCTTCAAATAATTTTCTCATTTTGTGAAAAAAGTTACCGAATTCCCTTGTTAAATGTGCGTTTAGCCGGACATAAGGGTGAGGAAGTCTTGCACGCTTCCTCTAAAATCCAATCCTTTTGTTTCATGTTAAAGCAATTACTGGTTTCAATCTTTCTAAACTTGGGCGGCACTGTACGGAACAAGGCGAAGCCGCCCCGCCTTTCTATCAATCATAATTCAAATTCACATATAAAAACGGAGGTTATATCCAATGGAAAATACATTCAGAATCAATCGAAAAACAATTCGTTTTCTTCGTTCAATTAAAGGCGTGACGGTAGGACAATTAGCCGCAAAGAGTTATATCAGCTTTTCGTTATTGGAGAAAATTGAAAACGGCAGACGTAAGATTACACCATATGCGAACCATCGCATTGTAAAGGGGATTGCTAGTCTTGGTTATACAGCCGAAGAAATCATTGTAATCAATATGTTTGTTGAAGGGAAAGAAGGAAGTGGTGTCTTTGAAACAGCGTAAACTTACACCTCAACAATTAGAAATATTGACTCAAATATTCGAACGACAAAGGGCAGGCGAAACGTTAACAGCCATTGCAAAAGATATTGGAGTCGATAGACGTACTATTTATAACTGGAAAAAAAGTCTCGACTGGTTAGAAATGGAACGTCAATTAAAAGAAAAACTTATATCTGACGCGTATTACAGCGTTATGGATACCTTAGTTCGTCGGGCAATTGATGGAAAATCACCTAAGTTTATTGAGTTGTACTTGAAGACGCAAGGAAAACTCAAAGACGTTTCCGAGGTTCATACAAAACAAGAACTCAATATTACAAATGAAGTAACGCCTGATGTCCTTGCAGAGATTGATAAAATCCTTGCTGAACAGGGCGTATAGGAGGATATACATTTATGGAATTTAAAAACGCGGCTGAAAAGGCTGAAGCTATCATTACGAAGCATGAAGCTAAAGGACGAGAATTACGAAAAAAGGTTATTAAATTAGACGAAGACGTAATTCGTTTAGAAGGTGGGGTTCAAGCGGATTTCCAAAAAGCAGTTATGGAAGACCGTACACCAAATACGGCGTTACGTGAAGAGTTAAACCAGGCTAATGCGGAACGCGAAAGTATACGCAAGATGTTGCCGAATATGGAAGCTATTTTACAAGAAGCACTTGAAGCAATTCGCGGAGAAACCGAAGCAGATCGCGAAAGAATTTGTGAAGAAACACTTCCACAACAAAAAGAGATTGCGGTGAAATTAAAAGATGCGAAGCTTGCCTATCTACAATTGCTTGTTGAATATCGCAATTTGGTTGCGAAGCCTATGAACGAATTGGCTGAATTCGCTTCTATTGAACAACGTTTAAAAATGGAACGAGTTCCAGAATATGCTTATCGCATCATTCCTTTTAGAACGGATACATTTTATGAAACAGCGTTTCACCCGATTATGGCTGAAAGTGAAGTTGAAGGTGCTTATCTAGGACGTTTGAATTCTTTAGCACAACAATACATTAACGAAAAGAAGTAAATTAACTTAGGGGGATATTAATTATGACAAGAGAATTATCAAGTATGGAAAAAATAATGTTAGCTTACGGGGCTATTCAAGACCCGAATGTAGGTGAAAAAGAAATCGTTGAGGCTGTTACGAAGCAACCAGAGGTTAAAACGTTTGGGGAAATGCTTCAAGCTAACAACCCACGAAGTAATATCAATGCACACTTAAATGTACTTAATGGATATGCGAAGAACGTTGGGGAGAATGACCCAACCCTTCACAAAGATGCTAGACAAATTATGCGTCTTGAAGCAGAACGCGAAGCCCTTAATAGACGAGTGGAAGCTATTCATAACAAATATAAATAATAAGGGGAATGGACGGCATAGGCTGTCTGTTCCTCTCTTTTTTGTATATAAACGAATGGCTATTAGTCTATGAATCGTTAGGTCATCGCTACAGGGACGCTAGGGGGCTTAAAAAGAATTTTGTAATGTCCGTGAATTGTCCCAAATGCGTAACAGATTACATTTTGATATTTGAGTAGCGAAGCTGAAGAAATCCGTGTTATTACTAGATTTATAAGCAATCACAAAGGAATGTCGTTAAAGAAATTGTGAAAGGAAGCGGGGAGACATCGGGATTCCTTTCAAGACCATTTTGTATATCGTTGAATATTATATTCACAATAACTTCCTATAATGTCCAGTATGGTAACTTAGAATTAATCAGAAATACTGTTATAAAGAGATTCTTGTTTTTAAGGTTACTTACGCATTATGCAATTCTCATACATTGTTGTTAAATCAACGCTTTTAAAGGGGGAATCCCTAGTTTCTTCGCTATAAAATGAATAAACTGAAAGTTATGTTATTTTGTCCCCCCATTCATTTTGCGGGGTCTACTCTTTTATGGGGGCGGCACACTTAAAGCGGGGCTACATCGTTAACATCCCTACATCGTTTGTAAGACCCTTGTCCTAAACGGCAGGGCTATTTGTTATGGGCGAATACTATTGCAAGGCAAGGCGGACACTGGACGCTTATATCTGTACTCTATCACTATCTATTAATGAGTAAGTAATGCGGTAAAGCGTTGGACTTATGATGTGTTGTTATAGACATGCTATCGTCTATCCTACATTACAATCATTATTATTTAATACAATTATGCTGTCTCATAACTCCATCGTTATTGATACAACAAATAATGTTCTTTACTTACCTTTCGTAAGTATTTATAAATCAATGTTTCTTTTGTTTCAAAACTTTGTATCAAAACCTTTCTTCATTTCACATGTTTGAATTGCTTTATTTTGATTATTAATCTTCAAAAATAATTTATCCTATCTTCTACATGTCGACATTTTCATTGGAACTCTACAAGCAAATTATATATGTAAATTTTATCGAATAAAGAAAGATACCCCACCCAACGGGGGACGCCCCCTTAGTTTGCCGTGTAGGGCGTTCTAACAATACATAAATTAAATTTTAGCCGAAGACGAGAATCCACGCGATCAGTAATCGTTAAATAAAATTTTATAACAAAAATTACTCGAGTTTGAGAATTTGCATATCTTCGCTTTATGGCATCTAACGAATAAAAGGAATCCTGTTGCGGATGAATCGTTATTTTCTCTTTTTCTCAAATCGTATTATGCGTTATAAAGTTGAATTAAAAGGAAACTTGGCGAGACATAGCGAAGACATTTGTTTAGTAGATGGATTATCAAGCTTATTAATATCATATGAAGGGGTGTATGATGTGGAGGTACAAGAAGTAACAAGACGTCTGAATAATGGTAGTACATTGACGGAATTGGCGGAAGAATTAGCTGTTTGTGAAAATCAATTAAAAAATGCTTTGAGAGGATTGGGATATATATGTATAAATGGGCATTGGACATTTAGAGGCAACGTCGGTTTTCTGTTTAACAATAAGAACAAAGAAATATTTGAGTTTGTATCAAAAAAAGAAGAGGTTAACTTTACTTCTGAACAAATTTTGATGTTAAAACAGGTTGCTGATTACTATATAGAAGAAAAACAGATTCAAAAACTAAAAACCGAGATATCGAATGAAATTAATAAACTGCCCATCGAACAAGGAATTCGTGAAAAAATAATGATAAACAAAGGGATTTCGGAGAGATTGAATGCTTTTTTAGATAAATTAGAACTTCGTAAGTCGGATATTATTTCATTGGCTTTATCCGATTTTTTCAGTAAATATGAAGTTGATAAGGTAAAATAATTCTCATTAATCACAAGTTATGTGTCACAAAATTAAAGCACTTGTACGAATAGATTGTGTAAATTAAAAATTATCTATTCGGAGGAATATTATTATGCCTATTACTGTAAAAAATCAAGAAGCATTTATTATTGACGCCAACATTCGCGAATCTTATATGAATCGCGTGGACGTATTAGAAAAAGTGAAAGATTTATTATTGTTACCTAATTTAGAAATGGCGACTACAAATCAAGTTGCTGATTTTTATGAGACAAGTAAAACGGTAATCAGCACTTTAGTATTTGAACATAGGGAAGAATTGCTAGAAGACGGCTATCATAGTATGAAAGGGAAAGAACTGAAGGGAAAGTTAGACTATCAGAATTTCTGCAAGCCTAAAATCACTAACAAAAAAGGACATTTTACCGTTGAACATGGAGGACAGAACGCTGTTATAACTTATGGAGAAAATGGTCTTTTCCCACGCCGTGCAATCTTACGCGTTGGAATGCTATTACGAGACAGCCATGTTGCGAAAGAAGTTCGTACTCAACTATTGAACATCGAAGAAAAAGCGACACAAGAAGTTAAAGTCGCGGACATTAATGAAGAACAATCGTTGCAAATGGCGGTAGGTCAAGCGTTCATGTCAGGAGATATCAACGCATTAGCACATGCGTCTGAAAAATTAATAGAGTTTAAAAGTCGTCATATTACGGAAATTGAAAACAAGTTACAAGAACAAAAAGCAGTAATTCAAACGTTAGCTAAAGAAGAGATTCAATATAAAGACCCTAAAAAGCTTTTACGTAAACTTGTTAACCGTTATTCCACGCTTATTCATGGTACTATTCGTACAAATAAAGGCTGGAAAGACCTTTGCAGTCATCTTGTAAACAAGTTAGAGAACGGGATTAATCTGAAGACCCGAAGAACTATCGCAAGAAAAACTTATCCTAGGGCTTCATATATAAGTGTTATTAGGGATGAAGAATTTAAAATAATCATCCCTGCAATGGTAGGGATGTGTGAGAGTAGAGGAGTTAACGTTTCTGATATTATGAAAGATGCCCAAGAAGTAATAGTGTTACAAGAAGCAGCAATTTAATTCGTGTTTTTTATTTGTATAACGAAAAAAAGAACGCCTAATGTAAGAGTTAGCGTTCTTTTTGTTAATTAAATTATTGTTTCGCCGTGTGTGTTTGTAGGTGCAGGCGGTCTTCCGTGGTCATAGGTAGGTGCACCAGTGTTACCATCAGCTTCATTACTTACAATACCAGTGTGTCCATGTGAATAAGATGGAGACCAACCTTCTCCATGTGTACGTTCAGGTGCACCGCCACCATCACCATGACCTATACTTAACGCTAAGTCTGGTCTTTGAGGTGCAGGTATGTCCCCATGTTCGGATAAAGCGAAACCCATAGTAGCTACGCCTATAACAGACAAACTTACAATAACAGAACCAATCTTTTTAATCATTTTAAAGCCCCTTTCTCGAATGTTTTTGTTTTAGCTTGCAAGCCCATATGAAAATACTTACTTGCCTTTACATGATTATCTTCCTCATAAAAGCGAAGTGCCAATTTCTCTGCATATTCTTGGGTGTAGTTAAATAGTAATTCTTTGTCGAAATAGGTAATTCCTTCAAGAATAATCTTTTCTAACTCTCTTGTTGGAACATTATTATTTAGTGCTTTTAAAATAGTGAAGTGCTGTATATATGCTTCATTATTCAATTTAGTACAAACTTTTAATCCTTTTGTAATTAATTCCTCAGCAATATTTATTTCATTTAGTTTAGTATATTCCCTAGCTTGTAAGAAAATGGCTTTGAAATGATTAGGAATTTTTTCAGTTACTTCTGACAAGTGACGAATAGCTAATTCAGAAAGATTTTGACTTGCGTATAACCAACCTAAATTATTACGAACCCTTAAAAGTAAAGTTTCGTTATTTTGTTTTTGTAGGGTATTTATTGCAGAATTTAAGTATTCTTCAGCTTGTTCATATTGTTTTATTTGGATAGCTGTTAATCCTAAAACATTTTCCACTAAAGCCGTATTTGTTTCATATCCTTTATGCTTTAAAAAAATTTCTTTTGCTTTGTTTACATACTCTATAGTATTTATTGGTTGTTTTGTATAGAAGAAAAATGCTGAAATTCTATAATTAAATTCTGCTTTTTCTAATTCATCAGGTACGTAACTTAAAAGGGATTCAGCTTTTTCAAAATGTTCTTTTGCTTCGTTGTAGTCTGCAAGAAGTGTGCTGTGAATGGCTTTGAAGAAATGATAATAATAGGATAAAAAGCTGTTATTAGGTATATCAAAGGAGTTAATTTCATTAAAATCATCTTTTGTAATGTTAAGTCCATCTGTTAGTACTTTATATCTAAAATTTAATAATGAATAATATAGTAATAGGTTTTCGTCTTCTTTTATACTGGAAAGTTTGTCTTCAATTTCTTGTTTGAATTGTTTTGCTTTTTCTACTTGTTGCTGTAACATAACCTGATAAAAGTCATTTAGCAACTTTGAAATTTGTTCATTCCCCTTCATTTGAACGTTCATAAAATCCCCTCACCTTTTTGAATATTCTTATAAATGATGATAGCAAGAATAAGATGTAATAGAAATTAAAATTATATATTTCTCAACATTTGTTTAACAATTTTATTTTCAAGTATATAACTAATCGTATTCATTCTACCTGTTAGTAATTTCAAATATTTGGCACAGTAGAACAATTTAACATGGTATAATTTTCTTGTGAAATATTAGGAAAAGGAGGTACGGTATGGTTCAAATAAAGGTAACACCTGAACGGTTAGAACAGTCAGCAAAGATAGTCCTTGAAACTAAAAATAGATTAGAACAGATACATAAAGATTTATATAACCAAACGGAATATATCGCTTCAATGTGGAGTGGTGCAACGAGTCAAAGATTTTATCATATGTTTAATGAAACAAAACCTCAAATGTTTAATGTATTTCGGGAATTTGATAAGATTGCAGAAGAACTAATGAATGCAGCAGAAAAATTCCGTAATACTGACGAACTTTATGGTGGCAATTTAGTTGAAGGAACTACATCTGATGAAAAGATAGAAGAAGGGGCAATGTGTGGTAAGCTACCTGAAAAATCTACTTTCGAAAAAATTCGGGATGGTATTGTAGAAGGTGCAGGGGAAGCGGTTGAAGATACTATAGAAGGATTTAAGGCACTTGGTAAATGGGAAACGTGGGAAAACATGGGGAACGCCGCCTTGCACCCTATTGATACACTTAGTACCATGTATAATGTATTGTCGGATTCATTTATTAATGATGTAATAAATGGTGACGCAGAAAGTCGTGCAAAGTGGGGAAGTTATGCTTTAACTCAAGTTGGGTTAGGTCTTATTGGTGATAAAGGGTTAAGTAAAGTATCAAAGGTAGCAACTACTGCAAATCTAGCAAAAGGAGTGTCTGTAGTAACTAATTCTGCTACGTATAGAAATGTAATAAATACATTAAATAATTTCAAGTTGAACACTGGAAACCGTTTTGCTTATGCTGGTGTTGGTGGATTCAGTGATATTCCAAAAACTTCTTTTAATTCTTTAGAAGAAGCACGTAATACATTTATGTTTGCTGACCCTGGTAATTTAAATACACCTAGGTTCAAAGAATACCTTAGCCAAGTAGAAGAAATTACAAATAGGAAAATTCCTGAAAACCAAAGGGAATTACTACAAGAACACTTAGAAAATAATGGTTATGAACGATTAAGCAAAGAAGAAGTTGCAAAAAGAAGAAGAGAATTTGGTAGATTAAAAGATGATTTAATAGAAGAGTGGGAACTTGAGACTAATCAAAAATGGCCTACTTATGAAGAAGAAATCCTTTCAAGAAGAGGAATACCACTAAGACATGTAGATGACCCGTATGATGCACATCACCTTATTGAAAATGCACACGGTGGAGAACATGAGTGGTGGAATATGCACCCAGCTAAATATCCTAATGAACATCAAGGTGGAATTCATGGCAAGGAAGGTATTTCAAAAGAGGTTTTCAAGAAAAAGTAAATAACGGAGGTAGTAAAAAGTATGTTTAACTTTTTGAAAAAATATGTTGTAGCAGACAGAAGTGTCCGTTCTAAACAAAAACCTATTTTCTATCCTATATATCAAGAGGAGATAGATGAGGCAGAAAGCTTATTACAAATGGAACTTCCAAAAGAATTAAAACGTTTTTATCAAGAAATTGGTTGTGGTTTTTTAAAGTCTGATAAAAGAACTTTTTTCAATAGATTTATGGACCCAATTTCAGTTGCCGATTTTCGTTTAAGACAAGATATTTATGAATATAATCCTAATTTGGATGATGTAGATGATGAAGAATCATTAGTATTTTTTGAAGTAACTGAACTCAACTTTTTAACAATTAAATTTCAAGAAGAAAATGAATTAGGGCAATGTCCAATTTACTTTGAGGACGCAAAAATAGCGGATTCTTTAGAGGAGTTCTTGATTAAAATGGATGAAAGTCCTGATTATTATATTTAATATTTTTAATAATTGTTTTAAGGCTTTGAATTTGTAGAGGTATGAGATTCAAAGGGAAATCTGTAAAAGAAAGTCCTAAAATAACTGATAGGAGTTAACAACATGGACTCAAAAGTTTCAGAAATTCTAAGAATGTTAGACAATTATGAGGGAAATGAAAAAGAAATTTTTGAAATGATTCAAGCTGAAGCAATGGTTAAATATAAACAATGCGAAGACATGATAGATACGATACTGAATAATAAGTCTAGAACTGAAAAAGAAAAACATGAAGCTATAATGAGTATGATAGAACATATTTTCACTTGTGGCGTGTCTTATGGAAGTGTTCAAGTTCCGTTAGTAATGATTAAGAACCGTCAATTGTCTACGCATTAATTTATATTTTTATGATGAAGTTGAAATAATAAAATAAATTCGTACCAAGTAGTGAGAGTATTGTGGTTTCGTTAACAGATGTTTTAGTGACTACTAAAGAGAACATACAATATTTCGTAGTGAAAGAGTATAAAGAATAATGTGTTAATGATTTCGATATGGATAGGTAATTATAATAGAAGAAACTGATAATACTGCTTTACAACGATTAACGACTACTTTATACTTGAAATATAATTCTAAATATAGGAAGTAGTGTATGCTTCTTAAACTATATATACATAGCTAGTCTAACAACTTTAGCCGATTTTGTTCTTAACAACTGAAGCAGTTGTTGCTGACAAACCAGAAGAAGGCGGAAATGCAATGCCTGATATGTCTGGAATGGGCGGCATGGGCGGTATGGGCGGCATGATGTAATTTCATCCGCTGTCGGAACATCCATCTCTGTATAGAGGTGGATGTTTTTTTATTGTACGATGTTAAAAAATTATAGTGAAAAAGGTTCTGTCGCACTGAGAAAATAATTTCTGTAGAATTTTGTCGCTTTCTCTCTTGACCGTATTGATACTTCATTGTTAGAATCTAGGAAGATAATATAAAACAATCCTTCATATATCCTCAATGATATGGTTTGAGAGTCTCTACCGGGTTACCGTAAACAACCTGACTATGAAGGCAGTGTGTCTTATATTTATAAAGAGCGGAATACTATCTTTATAAAGTCAGACCCCTGCCTTTTCTTTGTTATGAGACTGAAGGCGGAGGACTGGCTTTTTTTATTATATTGGTAATGCTTTTTGCCAAATTGGTGAAAATATTTATATACAGAACTAACGTTGGGGTGATTATTTTGAAAAAACAGCACGATACGATTATCGTTTTAGATTTTGGGAGTCAGTACAATCAGTTAATTGCACGTCGAATTCGTGAGTTTGGTGTATACAGTGAACTTCATCCACATACAATTACTGCAGAAGAAATTAAAGCAATGAATCCAAAAGGGATTATCTTCTCTGGTGGACCAAACAGTGTATATGGTGAAAATGCATTCCACTGTGACGAAAAGATTTTTGATCTAGGCTTACCGATCTTTGGTATTTGCTACGGTATGCAGCTTATGACAAAACACTTTGGTGGAAAAGTAGAACGTGCAAACCATCGCGAGTACGGAAAAGCAGTTCTAAAAGTAGAGAACGAATCAAAATTATATGCAAATCTTCCAGAAGAGCAAGTTGTGTGGATGAGCCATGGTGACTTAGTGACAGGTTTACCAGAAGGATTCGTAGTAGACGCAACAAGTGATTCTTGTCCAATTGCTGGTATGAGTAATGAAGCACAAAACTTATACGGTGTACAATTCCATCCAGAAGTACGTCACTCTGAGCACGGTAATGATTTAATCAAAAACTTCGTATTTGGCGTATGTGGCTGTTCTGAAGGTTGGAACATGGAGAACTTTATCGAAGTAGAATTAGAAAAAATCCGTGAAACTGTTGGCGACAAAAAAGTACTATGCGCACTTAGTGGCGGTGTAGATTCTTCGGTTGTAGCAGTATTAATCCACAAAGCAATCGGTGATCAATTAACATGTATTTTCGTTGACCACGGTTTACTTCGTAAAGGTGAAGCGGAAGGTGTTATGAAAACATTTAGTGAAGGCTTCCACATGAACGTTATTAAAGTGGATGCGAAAGAACGCTTTATGAACAAATTAAAAGGCGTTGAAGATCCAGAACAAAAACGTAAAATCATCGGTAATGAATTCATTTACGTATTTGATGATGAAGCTTCTAAATTAGAAGGAATGGATTTCTTAGCACAAGGTACACTGTACACAGACATTATTGAAAGTGGTACAGCAACTGCACAAACAATTAAATCTCACCATAATGTTGGTGGACTTCCAGAAGATATGCAGTTCAAATTAATCGAGCCTTTAAATACGTTATTTAAAGACGAAGTACGTGCATTAGGATCAGAACTAGGAATTCCTGATGAAATCGTATGGCGTCAACCATTCCCAGGTCCAGGACTTGGTATCCGTGTATTAGGTGAAATTACAGAAGAAAAATTAGAAATCGTTCGTGAATCTGATGCGATCTTACGTGAAGAAATCCAAAAAGCAGGTTTAGATCGTGAAATTTGGCAATACTTCACTGCGCTTCCTGGTATGCGCAGCGTAGGTGTTATGGGTGACGAGCGTACTTACGATTACACAGTAGGTATCCGTGCAGTAACATCAATTGATGGTATGACAGCAGACTGGGCACGTATGCCTTGGGATGTATTAGAGAAAATCTCTGTACGTATCGTAAATGAAGTGAAACACGTTAACCGTATCGTGTATGATGTAACAAGTAAGCCACCAGCAACGATTGAGTGGGAATAGAATAAGGTTTATTCGTATAAAGGAAGATCCATCTATGATTTTATGCATAGATGGATCTTTTTTTTGTGTTTTATCCGAACAAAAAATAATTAACGTGTAAAAATGTTCGTTTTTAAATTGACATACACCTATATGTGAGTTAATATGAGTATGTAATTGATACGAAAAATGAATATTATAGCCGTCGTATAATATCGGGGATATGGCCCGAAAGTTTCTACCTAGCTACCGTAAATGGCTTGACTACGAGGCGTTTTAATAAAGGTAAGGGATAGTTTGCCTTTGTTTATAGACGCTTCCATGTATATGCAATGGAAGCCTTTTTTATTTCTTATAGATAAAAGAGGGCTAGGGAGAATTACGACGAGTAATCATATAACGGGGGAAACGTAGAATGAAACGTTATTTTCGATTCGATGAGCTCGGTACGAATTATAAAACAGAGTTCATTGCAGGATTAACGACATTTTTATCTATGGCATATGTGTTGTTTGTCAATCCTGCTACGCTATCGCTGGGAAACATTAAAGGATTACCAGCAGGAACAGGAATGGATCCAGGGGCGGTCTTTGTTGCTACTGCATTAGCAGCCGCGATTGGTTCACTAATTATGGGGATTTTCGCAAAATATCCAATCGCCTTAGCGCCAGGAATGGGAATCAACGCATTCTTTGCTTACACTGCAGTGCTAACGATGGGAATTCCATGGCAAACAGCGATTGCCGGAACGTTAATGTCAGGTATTATCTTTATTATTCTTACTGCTTCTGGTATCCGTGAAAAAATTATTAATGCAATTCCAGTAGAGTTAAAGTTCGCGGTAGCGGCAGGTATTGGTTTATTTATCGCTTTTCTTGGTTTTCAAAATGCTGGAATTATAGTGAAGAATGATGCTGTTCTTGTTGGATTAGGAGATTTAACAAAGGGCACAACATTGCTTGCGATTTTCGGCGTAGTGATTACGATTATCTTAATGATTAAAAAAATAAATGGTGCAGTTTTCTATGGGATGATTCTTACAGCAATTCTTGGAGTAGCAACAGGATTAATTGATACACCAAAAGCTGTAGTTGGTGCAATCCCAAGCCTGGAACCTACGTTCGGTGTGGCGCTAAGTCACTTTGGAGATATCTTCACTGTTCAAATGGGGATTGTTATTATAACGTTCTTCTTCATTGATTTCTTTGATACAGCGGGTACACTTGTAGCAGTTGCAAATCAAGCAGGATTAATGAAGAACAACAAATTACCACGTGCGGGAAAAGCGTTATTTGCAGATGCGATTGCAACTGTAATTGGTGCAATTCTTGGTACATCTACGACAACGTCTTACATCGAATCATCTGCAGGGGTAGCAGCAGGAGGACGTTCAGGATTTACAGCGGTTGTAACAGCAGGGTTCTTCTTGTTAGCACTTTTCTTCTCGCCATTATTAAGTGTCGTAACAGCGGCTGTAACGGCACCGGCATTAATTATTGTAGGGATTTTGATGGTTTCATCTTTAGGAGAAATTGATTGGAAGAAATTCGAGATTGCAGTACCAGCCTTCTTTACGATTATTTCTATGCCACTTACGTATAGTATTGCAACGGGGATTGCGATTGGATTTATCTTTTATCCAATTACAATGGTTGTAAGTGGTCGTCGTAAAGAAATTCATCCAATTATGTATGTAATGGGAGTTTTATTCGTACTATATTTCATCTACGTTCGTCAATAAAGGGGTTTTTTGGAAGGTCTAGACTTAAGGGGAGTCTGGGCCTTTTTTGCGTCTTCAGAAAATCTTAAGGATTTCGTTCCGTTTTTCTTCAGAAGTTTTCTTATAATAAGACATAGGGACTTTAAAAGTTTTGGGGGCGATATTGTGGCGCAAGAAACAATACTTGTTGTAGATGATGAAAAAGAAATTCGAGATTTAATTGCTATTTACTTAAAAAATGAAGGATATAACGTACTACAAGCAGGGGATGGAGCGGAAGGATTAGATATATTAGAGAAGAATGAAGTGCATTTAGTTGTACTAGATATTATGATGCCGAAAATTGATGGAATTCATATGTGTATGAAGGTAAGAGAAGCGAAAGAGATGCCGATTATTATGTTATCGGCGAAGACGCAAGACATGGATAAAATATTAGGGTTAACAACAGGAGCAGATGATTACGTAACGAAACCATTTAATCCGCTAGAACTTATAGCAAGAATTAAATCGCAGCTTCGTCGATATATGAAGATGAACGGGTTTGCTGTTCAAAATGAAAATGAACTTGAAATTGGGGATATGAAAATAAATGTCTCGACACATGAAGTGATTGTGGAGGATGAAGAAGTGAAACTAACACCAAGAGAATTTTCAATTCTAGAGTTGTTAGCTCGTAATCCGGGTATGGTCTTTAGTGCAGAGCAAATTTACGAAAAGGTTTGGAACGAACGATCCTTTCAGTCGGATAATACTGTAATGGTACATATTCGAAAAGTGCGTGAAAAGATTGAAGAGAATCCAAGAAAGCCAAGATATATAAAAACAGTATGGGGAGTGGGGTATAAGATTGAAAAAGATATTTAATCTGTTTACTTATGTATATAAGAAAACTAGAAGACTGATTGAAAAGGTAGTAAAGAGCGTACGACGAAGTATACGAATTCAGCTTATTACTACTTTTGTTGCTTGTGCGTTATTAGGGCTTTTTGTATCAACGAAGATAGTAGCACCTGTTTTTGAGGATATAAATCGAGATGCCCAAATTGATTATAGGGAAGGTATGGAGCAAATTAATTATAAAGCTCAAAGTACAGCAGAAATGCTGGTTACGGAAAATAAGTTAGAGGCTTTACAAAATATGATAGAGACAGAAAATCAAAACTTAGAACAAGGGCATGAAGGTTTCAAAATATTAATTACAGATGAAAGTGGTAAAGTTCTGTATAAAACGAAGCAGGCACAAGAAGAACAAATTAATTTGCATAATACAATTCGCAATGTGACATCATTTGCTATCAATTATTCAAATGATAATGGTGATTTCGAAAGGTCAAGAAAAGAATTTATCACTTTTTCACCTATTACAATTGAAGATAAGAACTTATATATGTTTGTGAGTGGAATTCCTCAAGGAGAGGTAGTGTATTACAAAGTAGAAGGACCATTTCCATTTTTAATTGGTGTCCTCGTATTTATTTTCTCTTTCTTCTATATAACAAAACGAAAGATGCAACAAATCGAAGCAATGGCACAAGGCGTAAAAGAAATAGAAAAAGGAAACTTAGCTTATCGCATTGAGAAAAAAGGGGAGGATGAAATCGCTGCTTTGACTGAGAATATTAACAATATGGCGGAAGAACTTATGAATAATATAGAAAAAGAACGTAAATTAGAAAAGCAAAAAAACGAGCTTATTACGAATGTATCGCATGATTTACGTACGCCACTTACTTCTATTATGGGTTATTTACGTTTATTGCGAGATTCCAAATATGAAAATAAAGAACAACATGATGAATATACAAGGATCGCTTTTGCAAAGTCGGAGCAGCTGAAGACTTTAATAGAAGATTTATTTGAGTATACGAAGTTAACGAATGAAAAAGTAGTGTTAGACAAACAAGAAGTATGTATAAATGAACTGCTGGAGCAATTAATAGAAGAATTGGTACCACAGGCAGAAGAACATGGTCTTAAGTTTGTTAAAAAATTTCCTGAAGAACGTGCGTATGCTACTATTGATTCGGAAAAAATGGTTCGTGTATTTGAAAACTTATTAATGAACGCGATTAAATATAGTAAAGATGACGGAGAGATTAAAGTTTCTCTTCAAAGACAACGTCGACATATAGAAATTATGGTTGCAAATCATAGTGAAGAGTTTACGAGAGAAGAACTAGGAAACTTGTTTGAACGTTTTTATAAGAAGGATCAGTCCAGAAGTAGAGTAACAGAAGGATCAGGACTTGGGCTTGCTATTGCAAAAAGTATTGTTGAACTTCAAGGTGGAGAAATTCGAGCTGAATATGAAGATGGAGTGATTCATTTTATTGTGTTGTTACCAATTATAGAAGGAAAGTGAATTAAGATAGTTTGATGTGAGGGAAGGCTTACTTATAGAGGGTAAGCCTTTTTTTATATTTTTTAGAAAAACATATTGACGATTATATAAATGAGGTGTAATATTATATGAGTCGCCGATAGCAATAAGCAAAACGCGACAAACGAAATAAAAAACTTAGTTGACATTGAAACATTAAGATGTTAACATAAGGAAGTCGCAAATGAGCGACAAACGAGTTCTTTGAAAACTGAACGAAACAAACAACGTGAAACGTCAATTTTTATTTTAGATGCTAGACAAACTAA
>NZ_JAGDQK010000055.1:0-30065 GCF_017498755.1 Bacillus sp. XF8
TCTAGAGCGAAAGGATAGGTAGGCAGTGGCACCCGGCTATATTGCCCATCCGCAAACAAATCTGAATAATTCAATTCGTATCCCTGAACAAACAAATCCGCCACCGTTGCAAGATTTTCCATATACTCTGTATCGGACAATTGGCACTGACGAATACATTGATTTCCCAACTGCTTAAAGGTCATCTTTTCTCTTTGTTCTTGATTTTCCCCGACATAAATGCCGTCTAGACATCCCTCCTGAACCCAGGATAATAAAGCTTGTCGGGCAGCTATTAAATCTGGAGCCACACAGGCAAGACGGTATTTAAAGTGTTGACGGCCAAATAAAAGGGTATAGCTGATATTACCACAATCTGTAGCCACTGGTTGCTCACAATAAGTGATAAATTGCTCTACCTGTTTATATAAACGCTCCTCAGTGCGAGCGGATAGGACAAAAAGATAAGTTGGCTTCTCTGGGTGCTTCCGAATCATCTCAGGTGCCTCTTCAATTACCATATGTGCATTGGTACCCGTAGCTCCAAAGGAACTAAGAGCGGCACGCCGTTTACCTCCTGGTTTGACCTCCCATTCTTTTAACTCAGTATTCACAAAAAATGGACTGTCCTTTAATTGAATATTGGTATTCTCTTTCTCAAAGTTAAGTGATGGTGGTATTTGCTTATGTGATAATGACAATAGAATTTTAATTAGACCTGATATCCCTGCAGCTAACTGTGTATGACCAATATTGGTCTTAATGGAACCAAGAGCACAATAACCTTTTTGATCCGTATAGGAACGGAATGATCGGTTTAAGGCATGAAACTCAATAGGATCCCCTAATTTAGTCCCTGTGCCATGCGCCTCTACCATCTGAATTTCTTCCGGATTAATATCAAATTTTTCATAAATCCCCTCTTCCAATTGCTGCTGTGATCGTAGACTAGGTGCCGTAATCCCATTCGTCGTACCATCTTGATTAATACCTGAACCTCGAATGACACCATAAATATGATCTCCATCCCGAATGGCATCATCGAGACGCTTGAGCACTACCGCTCCCACCGCCTCACCCGGCACCATCCCATCAGCACGGTCATCAAAAGTAAAACATCTCCCCTCTCGCGATAGCATTCCTGCCTTATCTGCTAAAAGATGATACTGAGGTGTATTATTAATATAAACACCACCTGCCAGCGCCATCTCCGTTTCCCCTGACCATAAACTTTGGCAGGACATATGTAGTGCTACCAAGGAGCTGGAACATGCTGTATCAACAGCAACCGCTGGCCCTTTTAGGTTTAATAAATAGGCGATTCGGGCAGGTATCGCTGAATTTAAAGCTCCCCACAGAGCTTGCGGCGGAGGTGAGTCCATAAATAAGGAAGTATAATCTCCGCCACCACAGCCAACATAAACACCACAGCGACTTCCTTTAGCACTTTCGCCAACATATCCAGCATTTTCCATCGCTTTCCAGGCCTCTTGCAGAAACAGCCGTTGTTGCGGATCCATATAGGTAGCTTCCATGCCTGAGATATTAAAAAAAAGCGGATCAAACTGGTCAATATCCTCCAAATAGGCTCCATAATTACAATATGCTTCACCCTCTGCATGATATTGAGATAAATCCCAACGTGTCACCTTGCCCACCAAATTTTCACCTTTAATAAGCTGTTGCCATAAAACATCCACCGTCGGAGCTTTTGGAAAACGACCACTCATCCCAATAATGGCAATTGGCACTTTACTATTAGATGCTTGATCCAACTGGCTAGTTGGAATTGTTACTTGTTTGACATAACCGTTTGTCTTGATTTTAAGAGTAGGAGGATAAGTGACCACCTGTTCTGTATGCTTATGATTTTCTTGGGATTGATCCACTACAACCTTTGCGGCAATTTCCTCTTTATAATTTGACGTAATATAATCTGTTAATAGCTTAACTGAGGTATAGTCAAACAAATCTGTCGTCTGTAATTCGATCCCCAAGGCCTCATTCAGCGATTGGATGAGGCGTACACCAATAATGGAATCAACACCGTACTCTGCAAAAGATAGGTTTTTATCTACCTTTTCCTTATTCATTTTGAGAGCATCAACCACCTGCTTCAGAACTACATCGGCAATATACTCTTCCACCCCTGTGGTAGATAGTGAGCTTGATGACATAACCTTTTTCTTTCCCTGCTGTTTCTTTTTCTGCAAAGATTCAACCGGCGCTTTCGCTAAACTGATCACACCGTCACTTTCCGCAGCAATAATTTGTTGTCCTAAATTATGGGACATTTGGGCAGGGAATAAAACAGAACAAAATCCTTCCTCTTCCAATACTTTTTTCCAAGTATCAGGATACAAACCCGGACAGCCAGGAATGCGTATACTAGCATCATCGTACAACCACCAGCCATCAGTAAGACCAAAGGTTAAATGCGTAAAGAGGGAGAGCTGACTTATTTCGTTGATTAATAGCAAACCATTTTTACGCAATAGGGATTTTGCATTTGCAAGGGTACTCTTTATATCTCGAGTGGCATGAAGTACATTTGCCGCCACTACTATATCATAAATTCCCAGCTGAAAATCCTGTTGTTCAATAGGCAACTCTATATTAAGCGTGTGGTAGGTTATATACGGATAATCAGTAGAAAAAGCTTTTTCCGCAGAAAACAAAAAAGCCTTGGAAATATCCGTGTAGCAATACTCTCCAATCACATCCTGGTAGGGAGCTAATTTTTCAAAGATACCCACACTGGTACCGCCAGTTCCTGCCCCAATTTCCAATATATTTATTTTGACGTTTGGATATTGTTGGCGTAATAAATCACAATAGTTTACTAGCATGGTCGCCAGAACCTCATTAAAATAGTCGACCACGACATTGTTTCTATAGATCCCTTCAACCAAATCAAAGGAAGATCTTGGAAACATAATATCCGTTGCCAGTTTCCTTCCTGTAAGGATGTCTGGCAACGAGCGAATCATCGTCTCGACTAAAACCACCTGTGCTCTTGTATTAGCTTCCGCTAACCAAGACTGCTTTTGTTCATCCCATTCTTTCCAAACAATATCTATCGAGCGTGGAGTAGGATCAATTACAACGCCCATTTGACCATTCCAAGTTAGATACTTACTCTCAGCTAAAAAGCCGATACTCACTTCTAGCCACCGCTTATAATTTTCACGCAATCCATGCTGTTCCGCTAAATCTGTTATATCAAAATGTTTATTTGTAAATAGACCCATGGACTGCAACTGTCGCCAGAGCAGTTCACAAAACAGCTGTTCCAACTCTACCATATCCAATCCTCCTGACTTATGAAAAAATCACATCATTGACGATTAGCGTGCTCTCTTCATATCGCTTGACCCTAACCCTCACCATATTAAAAATGGTTGGGTGCCTCAACAATTATACAAATATATATAAATTTAGGAGCATGTATTGACTATGTAGCAATACATGCCTGCATATCTACCGCCTCAAAACTATGATTATTTGAGTATCGATAGACATTCTACATTCCTCGTTTGACGTCTCTTTCTGGGTAACTGATTGAAATCCTGGTGATTTAATATCAACCTCTCGTATTCTCACTGTGTCTCCTTCTACCTTTTTGGCGTATCAATCTGAGCAATAACCGGCGAAGGAATATTTGGTAATAAACGCTGTAATTTATCCATTTGTGATTCATAGGTTGAAGATACCATCATCACCTCATCACCAATCGATAAGACATCCGTCTCCTTCACATGATAGCCATCTTTATTTACCCAATGAATACCGGTCATACGCATACAGACACTTCCATCCGCTGCACAAACCTCTATATCCCATTTCCCTTGTTGGTCGTTTGGCGCGATTACAACCCAGGCAGCCCTATCCACATGAAAATATTCAATGGTTTCACTCTGCCAGAAAAATGGCTTATCTTGATAATCTGCAACTCCTAAAATAGCCCAAGCAACTTGTAAAGACGCATTTAGCAGAATAGGATGTGTGATCAAATGTTCTTGCAACTGTTTAGCCTCTTGAGGTAGACGAGTTTTTAGCACCAACTGATTCGCTCTCTGATACACCTTTTCTATAACTTGATAGCCTGGGCCAAATACCATTCCCACGGAACCTAACAACTCCTCTAAGTCTTTGTCCATTTCCTGGCTATTGGCGATCAATGATTGAATATCTATAGTTGGCGACTCCAGTGGTAAACGGATAAATGCCTCCCCTTGACAAATAGGTTCCGCTGATTTGGTGTCACTGGATATCACAAAATGAATACTACCTTTTTCATCCATAAATAATCGCAATTGAACCTCGAGTGGGGAGTTGTTAATCAAAAATGGATCAAGACAGACCATCTTGTTTAGCATCACTTGTGTTATTTCAGTTATTTCCTCTCCACCTGCATGAAGGATAGCCTTATAGACCATTTCAATAAAAGCAGTAACAGGTAAAGTTGGTTGTCCCTTGACCATATACTCCATTAGAAGCGGCTCTCTTCCTGTAAAACGCGAGCTAAATCGCACCCCAGAAAAATCCGAAATATTTTGGTGCAGTAATGGATGAAGAGATGTAGTCTTCTCGGTATCATAAGGGACATTTGGAATCCAGAAAGGCTCTCGTGTAAATGGATACGTTGGTAAACTTAAGCGAAGGAGCGGCTGATCTGATGAATAAAAACTATGCCAATCCACATCCATACCGCTAACCCATAAACGAGCAATATGATTGAGTTTGCCCTTTTGCCGCCATTTTTGTATCACATCTTGTCCATCTTCATCCTCGGTTAACAGTGCGAGCAACTCATCTTTTTGTTGAATACGCCCTCGATAAATCCCCGGCTTTTTGTCTTCACCCGATAAAAAGCTTTCCAGCTTCTGCTTAAAGCTATCAAGATCCTTTACAATGAAAGCCACCCGTTCCTCCAATGGCACCCTACCAACTTGAAGCGTATAGGCTAAATCTTCCATATTTAGACGTTCATCATCCTTTTGCTGATCGAGGTAGTCCAGCAATTTCTGCCCATAAGCCATAAGGCGTTCTTCACTTTTAGCAGAAAGTGGCACCAACACTTTCTGCTGTGATACCTTCTGTTGTATAGGGATGCGACTTTCTTCCATAATGATATGCACATTGGTGCCTGTTGCACCAAAAGAGCTTAGTCCTGCCCTGCGCGGCAATGTAATTGTTTCATCTCCTTGCGTGATAGTGGGTTGCTTCCAACCTTCTGTTTGTTGTTGTACATAAAAAGGAGATTCGTCAAATTGAATATAGGGGTTGAGTTCTTCAGAATGCAATGAGGGCACCAACGTTTTATGATAAAGTTGCAATGCATTCTTAATTAAACCACTAATACCAGCTGCTGATTCTGCATGACCTATGTTCGATTTAACCGATCCAATTGCACAATACTGCTTTTCCGATGTGTATTGTCGATAAGCTCTGATTAACCCTTGAATTTCAATAGGATCACCTAATGAGGTGCCTGTTCCATGCGCTTCTACATAACTGATAGTTCGTGGATCAATCTTGGCCTCAGTAAGGCAGGAGGCGATCAAATCCCCTTGTGCCACTGGATTAGGCACTGTAATACCACTAGCTCTCCCTCCATGATTTATAGCGCTTCCCTTAATAACAGCATAAATATTGTCCTTATCTTGTATTGCTTTGGATAAAGGCTTTAACAACACCACACCAATTCCGTCACTGGACACATACCCATCCCCACCCTTTCCAAAGGAATGGCAATAACCATCTGAGGCATGCATATTTGCCATTCCGTAGGTTAGGTATTTATTGGGATGAAGAGATAAGTTTACTCCTCCAGCTAAAGCAACATCACTTTCTCCTTTACGAATGCTGTCGATCGCCAGATGGACTGAGACCAGTGAGGAAGAACAGACTGTATCAATGGCCATGCTAGGGCCACTAAAATTACAAAAATATGAAACCCGATTAGCAATCGGCGCATAATTAAGTGAAAGTGGTATAGGTATCCCCTTCGCTGCCGCTTCCGCCCCAATCAGGGTATAATCTTTGTGCATCACGCCTACAAACACCCCAACAGGACGCGACTGATTATCGCCCGAATTGGTGGTCAATGTTTGCGGAACATATCCCGCATCTTCTATACACTCCCAACACACCTCCAAAAATAAACGTTCCTGAGGGTCAAGGATTTCTGCTTCCCGCGGGGTAATGCCAAAGAAATACGGATCGAAACAAGCGACATCATCAATAAAGCCGCCCCATCGAGAAATAGGCTTTCCCGATGGGGAAGTAAGATGGCTAAATTGCTTCCAGTCCCAGCGAGATGGTGGTACCTCTGTAATGCAATCTTTTCCATCTACTAAATTACTCCAAAACTCCGCAATATTAGCGGCACCTGGGAAGCGCCCCGCCATACCAACGATCGCAATATCTCCATCCAGTTCCTGATCAGTTACCTTTTGGGCCGCTTTAGTTAACAGTTTAGGATCATCAACTTTCCTCCCCTTTACTTCTCTTTCGTCTTCTACTTCCTCCCAACCAAGCGGCAAAGTAACATGTTCAGCAAGATAACGTGCCAACTCTCGGATCGTTGTATACTCAAATAATAAAGTAGGGCTGAGCGCCACCCCCAACTCAGACTCTACTTCTTGCATGACAGCTAATAGCTGAGAAGACTGCAATCCAAGCTCAAAATAGCCCTTATCTGGGCGAACTTCTGACATCGATATATGCATATGACGAGCAAAAATATCCTGCAACAAATGCTTAAATGTCGCTTCTCTCCCATTCGCTTCTGGCTGTTGTTCAGGTTGATCTGTTGCTGCTATCTCCTCTTTTGTTTTAAGGGATGGTCGAATCCGTTCTTGTAAAGCATCATTAATTTGCCCTTTTTCCCTTATTTTTTTACTGGTAATCCCCAGAAGTTGTCCAATCTGTTTTCCCTCCTCATTATAAAAAAACATATCCAGGCTACAAATATCATTTACCTTTTTCACCGAGGAAGCAAGCGCCCTTACATATCCTTGTGTCTGTAAAGGTTCTATGCAATAAAATGAGGAATAATGTAAAGGCAGAAAGAGGTCATCCCCCTGACCCGACTGTTTCCAAAGCGCTCCTGCTGCCATGGCCGAACCATCAATTAAAGCGGGATGAAACAAATACCGATCAGCCTCATACCTATGAGCCTCATTCACCTCAATAGCAATAAGGATTCCATTATCATCCTCATAGACATCACCTTGTGCTTTAATAGCTCCTCCATGGACTAGTCCCTGTCCACACGCTTGTTCATACACTTTATCTAAATTAAAATGATTGATGGCAGCTTTTTGAAGCCCTTTCAGATCAATATTCTCCTTAAAGTCGACCGTTTCAGGATGTAACTCCACCGTAATATACACTACATTATCTTGTTCGTTTTGATATTCACTTTCCACACGTATTTGCCAATAACAGTCCGTTTCCTCAAAAGTAATCGCCAGCGGAACAGGCCTATCAGCGCTAACTGTTAAGGGATTTAAGATGGATAAACGCTTTAACATGTAATCTCTATACCCCAAACCTAACCGGCCTGCCAATTGATACAAGAGATCAATATAGGCAAGACCAGGGAGCAATGGCTGCTCATATACCGTATGATTCTGTATGATGGAATGGTCCATCGTTAACGTTAGACGAAACACTTTTTTCATCGAATCTCCCCCCAAACATTCCCTGCAAGTTGCACATCATCCTGCTTAACTTCGTCCATACAAGTTATTCCCGTGATCTGTCTATTCTGTAAAACCGGAGGCGCTTTTGGCGAAAGCGAACTACTCTTGTTAGGAGTAAAAGATTCAATAATGACATGATAGTTAGTTCCCCCATCTGGAAATGAACTTAAAGCAGCTGTCCGTTTTAAATTAGCTGACGTTGACCAGGTCACTGATTCTCGGTTAAACTGAATGCGCGATCGAGCAAAATCATAGTGATCAAAAGGATTCTTAGCAGAAAGGAAAGGTGGAATTTCCCCATGATAAACACTTAAAAGACAACGAATAAAACTAGCCATTCCAGATGCCAAAAGCAAATGACCAATATGCGGTTTTGTAGCTCCTAGATAGACTTTTCCCAATTCCTGATCGGTAAGATTATAAGCTTCTGATAAGGCCTTGATTTCAATAGAATCCATGATAGGTGTTCCACCTCCATTCATCTCAATATATCCAATATCCCCCGGTCTCTTACCACTTAATTCCAACGCTTCTCTCATCACCTGTTTCTGAGCTTGTAAACTAGGAGAGCCTGGCCCAAGTGTACGACCGTCATTATTGACGGCAATACCTTTAACTACCCCATAAATGTGATTGCCATCTCGGATAGCATCCGATAACCTCTTAACCATTACTACACCAACGCCTTCTCCCAAGATCTCCCCAGTCGACTGTTTGTCCAAAATCTCAAACCTACCATTTTCACTTAAGATATTTCGAGCTGCAAAGACATCATGGGCTATTGAACTTAACAATAAGCTGACAGCTCCAACCAACGCCATATCAATTCGTCCAGCACGCAAAGCATCTACTGCCATAAGTAAACTAGTCATACCTGAGGAACAGGCAGTATCCATAACCTGACTTGGTCCTCTAAAATCAAAAAACTTAGATATATTGGCGGCGAGATAGTTTTGACCTATTCCCAAAATAGGATTGGCAGATTGTAAAACTTGATCCACTGGCGCTACTGTTTGTGAGCGTCCACCAACGTAGACGCCTACCGCTTTTCCACGCAAATCACGATAATCATAGCCAGCATCATAGATCACTTTAAGACTTTCTTCCAAAAGTAAGCGTGCCTGAGGATCCATTATCGCAGCATCAGCTGGACTAATGTGAAAAAAGTCAGGATCAAATTGGTCAATACCTGTAATCCATCCTCCATAATCTCGCCGTCCATCTTTAGAAATCCAACGTGTTTTCGGTACAGGGTGTATTGCACTCTTTCCTTGTTTAAGTAACTGCCAAAAGGCCTCTTTAGTTGGTGCATCTGGGAATCGCGAAGCAATACCCACAACCGCTATATCTTCTTGTTGTGGCACAAGATTGTCTGAAACAGATGGTTCTGTTGACACTTCTACCTCCTTATCTACTTTTGTTACCGATAGCGTCTGAAAAGACCCACTATGATGTTCCGCTAGATAATCAGCTAAAGCAGCAATGGTATCATGCTCCAATAATAAGGAAGGTGGTAGCGTCTGACCAATCTCTTCCTGCATAATTTGCACAATTTGGGCAATGATGATGGAATCCACCCCATATTCAGCAAAGGAAGTCTGCTCATTTGGAACTTTTGTCAACTTTAGTTCTTTTTTGAAAAGCTGCTGTAACCATTGCCTCACTCCTATGCGCTCTTCTGGAATCGTTCCTCTCTTCCTTTGTTCAGCCCCCTCTTTTCTTATTTCTGTTGGAAGTGAGGATACTGGCCCTTTTATATAGAGAAGTTGATCCAATGTAAAGCTTACAGGATCAATAACAGACGGCATACATACTGACTCATTAAGTTGCTGTGCCATCTCCATCATGTGTAAACCATCCGCAGTAGTATGGGATTGCAACCCGGACATCACGTAGGCTAGGGTTTCCATACCACCTGCAGCCATACCTGTTTCTTTCCATGCTGGCCACTGGATGGACTGAAAACAGTTCTGTCCTTTGCCGACTTGATAAGCAGCATAAAAGTCCATATAGGCATTGGCCATTGCATAATCACTCTGACCCACTGCTAGATAAGGAACGCCACTGGCGACTGATGAAAAAAGTAAGAAAAACGCTAACGGTTGTTCTCCCAATGCTTGGTGCAGATTAGTTAATCCTGCTATTTTGGGCTCGAAAACTGCCTGCATTTCCTGAATTGTTTTTTTAATGAAGGAAGGATTTTCTCCTTTTACACCTGCACAATGAAATACACCGGTTATAGGGCCCATCTGTTGATGAATTTTGTTTACCATCAGCCTTAAACCTTCAGAATCCGTTAATGGAGTATGATCATAATGCACCTGAACACCTTGATCTATAAGAGATTTTATATGACGAATCTTATGGGCACGGCGACTGTTCGCCTCCTTTGCAAGGACTTCAGGCCACATCGACTGATCTGGCAAAACCTCTCGCCCCATAATCACAAGATGTTTAACACCTTGACTTACAACTCGTTCCGCAATTTTTGCTCCAATCCCTCTAGAGCCTCCAGTGATTAAAATCACATCTTCTTCCTTAAAAGCTGCTATAGCCAGTTCTTCTGGTTTTTCTACTTCCATCATTTCAGGCACAAAGCGTTGGCCCTGGCGATAACAATACTCAGTTATCCCCGTCTTTTGATAGAATATCTCCTTCACTTGTTCCCAAAGACGATGTGGTTCATCAGGAGTACAATCACTATCCATGGTAATAAATGATACTTGCTTATATTCGGCTCCCAACATTCGATATAACCCAGCAAGACGGGCTCCCTGCAAGGTCGGTTGCTTCATATTCCAAGACTGAAGACCATAAGTGACTTGCATCACCTTCCAATTAGATTGTCGATGGTGAGCAATCAGATTTTGTAAAAAGGTTATTTTTCCCCATTCAATCCGAGTATCTTGTTCATAAGCTTCATCATAAGCTGTTAGATCAATCATTCCTTGGAAGGAGGTTTCTCCAATTATCTCCTTGAGTTGTTGATAGAGTGCCTCCCCTGCCTCCTGACTATAAAAATCAGCTGCCACTCCGTGATTTTCCACTCCACCATGTATAACTGGGATAATATGCAAATCACGATTCTCCAACATAGGCTTAATCATCTGAAAAGTTGAAGAAGTAATAAGAACAATTAAATTTCCTGTCAATGGTTTACTTTCTTCTTGAACGAGGTCTAGACACCATGTTTTACATAAAATCTTTTTCTCTATTATAAATTTTTCATTCACAGCCTGCGCTTCCTCCGCTCCCTTAACCCAGTAACGCTCCTTTGCAAAGGGATAAGTAGGAAGGCTAATACGTTTTGGTCTTTTTGAGGCATATAGCTTTTCCCAGTCAACAGGCATTCCATGCACCCACATGTCAACTAACTTTTGGTATTTACCTTTGTGCCACCAATGAGATAATGTTTCATGAAAATCATCATCTCCCTGTAAGGTGGTAATCGGTCCCTTTTGCTTGATGACCTGCCCTTTGTACAAGCCACTAATCCCCTGTTTTCCATCTAAATAATCCTTTAGTTTCTCACTGAGATCCTGAATGGACGTTACCAACAGACCTAATCGTTCTTCCATCGCATCGCGCCCAACTTGCAATGTATATGCCAAATCAGATAAAACCGCATCACTATATTTCCCTTTACAAATATTCAACCATAAGTTTTGGACCTGCTCTTTTAACCGGCTCTCATCTTTCGCTGATAAGAGGATCACAACTGGTACGGAAGGTAAAACACAACTATCAGTAGATGCAGCATTAGGTGGGATATACTCTTCAATCACCACATGTGCATTAACGCCGCCAAAACCAAAAGAACTAACACCAGCACGGCGTGGGAGATCGTTACCCTCTTGATCTTTAATGGCTGCCCATTCTTGGTTACTCTGCACTATATAGAAAGGGCTATCTTCTAGTTGAATATAAGGATTTAGCACATCTGAATATAGGCTTTTAACAAGTTTTTTATGTTTAAGTTGCAACAATAATTTAATCACACCAGCAATTCCTGCTGCCAGTTCTAAATGCCCAATATTCGATTTAACAGACCCCAATCCACAATGTGTACCTTTCAATGTTGGCTCACCTGTCGCTGCGTACAGATTGGCAAACGCAGCCTTTAAGCCATTGATCTCAATAGGATCACCAAGTTCGGTTCCTGTACCATGTGCTTCTATATAGGTGACTGTTCGAGGATCGATGTCCGCTTTTTGATAGGCATTAATCAGCAGATCCCTTTGTGCCTTAGGATTAGGAGCTGTCAATGAGTTGGCACGTCCACCATGATTGACAGCTGTCCCTTTAATGACTCCATAAATGTGATCTCCTGCACGCTCAGCATCTTCCAGTTTCTTAAGAAAAATCATGCCGATTCCTTCCCCACGTGCATAGCCATTTGCTTTGTCTGAGAAAGTTTTACATCGACCATCTTCTGACAACATATTGGCCTTGCTAAAACTAATATGCAATTCTGGCGTCAAAATAAGATTGACTCCCCCTGCAATTGCTGCATCACAATACCCGTTTTGAATAGCATTTACGGCACGATCAATTGCCACCAACGAACTGGAACAAGCCGTATCGATTGGTTCACTTGGTCCATGAACATTAAGAAAATAGCTCATACGATTAGGTCCCATAGCTGCTGCCATACCAGTAGCTGAATAGCCCTCCAGCGCTGAATCTGCCTTTTTAATCACACTGCCATATCCACTATATCCCATTCCCACAAAAATGCCTGTCTTTGTATCAGAAAGGCGCTTTGGTGCATATCCTGCATCCTCAATAGCCTTCCAAGCATACATCATAAGCAGACGTTGTTGTGGATCCATTAACTCAGCTTGACGTGGGGAAATACCAAAGAACAGCGGATCAAACTGATCAACCCTGTCAATAAAAGCACCCCATTTTACATTGGTTTTATTCATCTCTTTGGCAGGATCACCGGCATATTCCCGCCAATCCCAGCGATCTCTTGGGATTTCTGTTATACAATCCTTGCCTTTTACAAGATTTTCCCAGAAGTCATCTAAATCTTTTCCCCCTGGAAAGATTCCACTCATTCCAACAATAGCGATATCGTTGTTTTCTTGTCGTTGTCTAGTTGGAGACTTCGCTGCTATCCGCTCCTCAAATTTTTCTGGAGAAGAGCGAAGTGGAGGATTCGCCACCTGTTCAGTCACTACTGGCAAAGGCTGTGGCTCAGTAATTTTCACTTGCTCAAAATGTTTTTTTAAAACAGCGTAATACGTTTGACTCAAATAGCCTGCCAAATCATACAACGTATTGTGCTCAAAGAAAATGGTAGGCATTAATTCCAGCTGAAAAAACTGGTTTAACTCATTTGCCAATTCTGAAAAAGTAATGGAGTCAAATCCATATTCATCAAGGCTCGTATGCGCATCTAACTCATCCATCTCAACATGGATCAATTGAGAAACCATATCAAACAGAGCTGCCTCCATACGCTCCTGCAGATTAATGGAAACCTGCGCTTTACTAACAGATGTGTCCATTTCAACCTGAATCGTCTTCGGTTCTGTTTGAGAGATAAGCATCCGCTTCCTTATCCGATTAGCATCCCCTGCCATCACGAGTACCTGCGCTTTGTCTAAAGCGAAAGCACGATAAAAAGACTGTATACCCACTTCATTTAATAAGGGAGTCATACCTAGTTGCCCAAGCATCATCCGTTCCGTTGATGCATCGATTGTCATACCACCGTTTTTCCAATAAGGCCAATTAATGGAGAGTGTACGACCATTACGCTGTTTTTCTGCCACCAGAAGACCGCGCCAGTGCATATAGTGATCCATAAAGGCATTAGCAGCTGCATAATCTGCCTGTCCAACACTGCCCCACACTGCCGAGCCAGATGAAAAACAGAGGAAGAAATCTAACGGAATGTTTTGTGTGGCTTGATCCAAAAGGATTAAGCCTTCCACTTTAGCTGCCATCACCGCTTGAAGCTCCGCTTTAGTCTTATGACGAATTAGGCTATCCTGAACCACACCCGCACTATGAATAATCCCCTGAATAGGACCATATCGCTGTTGTATGTCGCTTATTAGTGTTTTAATGGCGTTACCATCTGTCACATCAGCACATTCGTATACCACACGGATGTTAGAAGGGACGGTCATGAGTGTTGTTTGTTGACAATTATCTAAGGAAGAGCGCCCTACAAGAATCACTGTGGCTTGTTCAACCTGATTGGCAATTTCTTTGGCAAACAATATCCCTAGACCACCTGCGCCTCCTGTAATCAGATAATTACAGCCATCTTTAAAAGGGATGGTATCAGTGGTTGCCAGGGAAGTAGCATCATCCCATCCCATAACCCATCGTTTCCCTTGTGCATAGCGGATATGCTGATCTTGACATTTCCGATTTCCCTCGAGAATACCCTCTATATCAGATAAATCATCCACTTCAATTAACTGTCCAAAGATATTTGGATGTTCCAATTGCCCCGTTTTCAGCATAGCAGCCAGCCCCTTGAGGGATCGTTGATCATCAACTGTGGGAATCACCAGCTGCAAGAATTGACGTTGCTTAGGGTGAACATGGATCATGGATTGCCATTCCTTGAGAACCTGATTTGCATAATCAATGTACCGTTCTGCAACTCCCACTTTTTCTGATTGTAACCAACGATAATCAATGTTGTGCTCCTTCACCTTAGTCATAGACGCTTGTTCAAAATCACAAAACAGCACATGACATTGCTCATAAGGTGCTTTCTCCTTCTCCTGATCAACCGGTCGTTCATACCAAATAGGAGCCAATAACAACGTATCAGCCTCCTGGGTTACCTGCCCTCGATCCATCGTTTTAAGGGAAAAACCTTTTAGTCTGGCGCATAGACGGCCCGCTTCATCACAAAGATCTATATCCAGTTTAATTACTGCATCCCCTGCTTTGCTTCCTTCACTATACTGGATGACCGACCACATACGTGGAGCACACGGTCCATAAATCACCGCTTCCTCCAAGGCAAAGGGAATACGAGGAGACGAGGCTTCCTCGGCACTAATCATCAGTCCCAATGCCGCCTGTAATGCCGAATCCATCAAACCCGGATGCCATACAAAATCATATAATGTCGCTTGCATCTCCTGAGGAAGTTCCAGCCTAGCCAGTACCTGACCATTCCCAATATATATTGCTTCAATTCCCTGATGACTTGGTCCATACATTAGCCCAACCTCTTGATAAGCTTTATATGCCTCTTGTCGAGATAAAACTTTTCTTTTACAAGCTTTTTTAAGAGACTGTATATCGAGTATGGGAGTTTCTTGTTCTTTATGGAAAACAGCGTGCCCCCGATGATAAATTACATCAACCGACTTATCATGACGCATGTCATAAACTATCTCGCCATCCTGCGAAGTCGATAAGGTGACACACATCTTTTGTGGCTCGTCCTCAACAAAGAAAGGCTTTAACCAGACCATCTTATGTAAATGGATAGTCATCTCTCCTGGTTGAAACAGTTGTTCAACTGCCGCCCGGGCCATTTCCAAATAAGCGACTCCCGGCATTATTCGCTTATTTTGCACCAGGTGATCTTTAAGAAAATATTCATTACCAGTAAAAATCGAAGTAAATTTAATATTCTGAAAATTAGATGTATTTTCTTGTAGCAATGGATGAAGAGAAACCTGCTGTATCTCTTCCATAGTTTCCTCCATGTCTTCCCACTTTTCATAATACTTCTTAATAAAGGGATAGGTCGGCAAATGGATACGCACTGGCTTTTCATAACCATAAAAAGAATCCCAATCGATATCCATACCCTCTGCCCAGGCCTGACCAACCTTTGTTAGCTTACCTTTTGCCACCCATTGCATCACCGTTTCTTTCAAGTCTTCATCGTCCTGATTCAGTAACCCAGTAGCACTTCCTCCTTTTTTATGTTGGCCTTGCCAGGTACCAGCACGAGGTTTTCCTGCGCAAAAGTCCCTTAATGCGCTAATAAGCTCACTCATGTCATTAGCTAGAAACACAACTCGTTCTTCCATCGCTTCCCGACCAGTTTGCAGCGTATAGGCCAATGATGATAGATTTATGTGATGTAATTTCCCCTCCTGCTCCTTCCGCTTTAGAAAAGTCAATAGCTTCTCAGCATATGCCTGTAAACAATCTTTTTTCCGTGCAGATAATGGAATTAACATAGGGTGCCTCCTTTCTTATACTCGTTCATCTCACTGGGCTGATACTCCTGAACCACTAGATGCACATTGGTTCCGCTATGTCCAAAAGAATTTATTGCAGCAAGTAAAGGCTTATCCTTAGAAGGAACCCATTCTACCGTTTCAGTGTTGATGTAAAAAGGAGACTGCTGCAAGGCAATTAGCGGGTTTAAGTTGTTAAAGTTAATTAATCTAGGGATCTGTCGATATGTCATTGATAACAGTACCCGTATTAAACCTATAACACCAGCAGCAGCACCAGTATGACCGATAGAAGATTTAGTACTACCGATAACACAATAATGCTCTTTTGATGTAAACCTCTTAAAAGTACGGATCAATGCATTCACCTCAATAGGATCACCCAATTTGGTACCTGTACCATGTGCTTCAACATAAGAAATATTACTAGGATGAATATCATACTTTTTATAAACATCCATTAACAACCGCTCCTGTGCCAAACCATTTGGAGCGGTAATACCATTACTAGCTCCATCCTGATTCATACCTGATCCAACAATCACACCATAAATTGGATCACCGTCTGCTTCAGCCTGACGAAGCGTTTTTAAAACAACAATTCCTACACCCTCTGATAAAATGGTACCATCTGCTTTTTCATCAAAAGTAAAGCATTTCCCCGTTGGAGATATCATATCTATACCAGATAATGCCACAAGTGAAGTAGTATCCAGTTTGGCATAAACTCCACCAGCAATAGCCATAGAAGTCTCCCCCCTATATAAACTTTCACAAGCGAGATGAATGGCTGTGCTTGAGGAAGAACAACCTGTATTCACTACCATGGCCGGTCCCATCAAGTTAAGGTAATAGGATAGGCGTGAGGCTACAATGGCGTCTGACGAACCGGTAAAGGATTCATGGTAATAATTCGCCGGTTCTGCACCAATAAACACCCCAACAGGCATTTCTGCCAGGTTTTTCGGGTTATACCCAGCATCTTCTAAAGCTTTCCAACTTTCTTGCAAGACTAGCCTTTGATGAGGACTCATGGACGCTGCCTCACGGGGTGAGATATTAAAAAAGAGAGGATCAAAGGCGTTCTTCTCCGCTAAAATCCCTCCCCACTTACAGTAGGTTTTCCCCGGCTGTTTCACCTTGTCATAATACTTTCTCTGATTTAGATAGTTGGCGGGAAGTTCATGTACCGCATCATGTCCATTTTTGAGATTTTCCCAGAAGGTGTTTACATCTGGTGCATCGGGAAACTGCCCCGACATTCCTACTACAGCGATAGCCTGCGTATTATCTTTCATCGACTTGAATTTTACTGAACTAATTTGAATAGAAGTCTCCTTTGATTGTTCTTGTCTTGAGTCTTCACCATTCTCTTTTGAATATTTTGACTTTTCAGAGTACAATTGGGTTAATATTTGTTCTTGATATACATCAGCGACATATTCCACTAGACGGTGAACTGTAATATAGTCGAATAAAATCGCACTGTTTAGATCAATTTTTAAGGCTTCGTTCAATCGGTTCACAAAGGCAACACCTAGGATGGAATCCACCCCATATTCAGAAAAGGCCACATCCTCTGAGATACGATCTTTGCTCACCTTAAGAGTGGTGGACAGTTGCTCAATCATGGTGGCTTTCACATAAGCAGCAATCTGTTTATCCGAACGATACACTTTAGTGACCTCTTGTGGCCTAGTCATGTGATCCGTAGATACTACAGGCTCTTTTGCATGTTTTACTTTTTGTACCACAGGCAGCCTAATCCAACCATCGCTTTCAGCCACAATAATTCGTTGACCATTGTTAGGGCCTTGTTCCCCTAAGATGGTTACTTGTCTAAAACCTTCCTCTTCCATTACTCTTTGCCAGGTTGTTGTGGTAATTAGTGGTGATCCCTCAATGCGCACATCTTCATCTTGAAAGAGCCACCAACCATCCAACAGACCAAACGTCACCGTGGCAAATAAATTTTTTTCCGTCATTTCATTTAAAAGTATTAACCCATGGGGTTTTAGAACCGTTTTCACTTGTTGAAGTGTGTGTCGAATAGCTTCGGTAGCATGGAGTACATTACTGGCAATGAGAATATCATAAGAACCTTCTACAATCCCTTGTGCTGACGCTTGCTGCTCCACATTCCAATTTTGAAAAGTCAAATTAGGATAAGTTGTACCATACTGTTCTTCTGCAAATAAAAGAAAAGACTTAGAAATATCTGTATAGACATAATCCACATGTTTGGAATAAGCCATAATTCGGTTTAAGACAATGGCACTCGTTCCACCAGTCCCTGCTCCCGCTTCAATAATTCGAATACGCTTTAGAGGATCCTCGGCAATTCGGTTTTGAATATAAGTCTCCACAACATCAGCTAATGTGTGATTAAAATAATCGGCGATGGAATTCCCTTTATAAATTCCTTCAACATTTTGAACAGATGAACCAGCAAAAAGCACATCTGTTGCTGAAACCTGACCAGTCAGGATATCCGGTAGCTTTCTAAGACAAGAGTCCAACAGCATTATCTGTACTTTCCAGCTTTCATTACCATAATAATCAGACAAAACATTGCCCCAATCCATCCAAATCGTTTCCATTGACTTTGCATCCGCAACTGTTGTCACATGATCCGCCTTGTAATGAATATACCCATGCTCTGCCAATATACGTAAACACTCCTCCAGCCAGCGCTGGTATTTTATCGCTATACCACTGTTGTTGATCATATCCATAATACTGATCGTTATACCTTTTGGTGGGAGACCGAGACGGCTCAACTGTACAAATAGTAGATCTACTACTCTCGATTCCATTTGAGCTATCAATCTGTTTTCCTCTTCATTTTCCCTTTTATAAACTCTATCCGACCACTTCGAAGATAATGAACGGAGCATAGTTTTTGTCGTCGGAGGATAAATATTTACGCACCCAGGTTTAACCTTCATCATTTCCTTTAAGGCAGGTGTCGGCCTTAAACATAGAGTTTGTTCAAGTAGACCTTTTGTTAGAAGCTCTACACTATAGACAAAGCAATCAAAGCCTTCCCTGTCTTCCAATGCGCTAGTGCGACTTTCTAAAAATGTATCTGCTACTGATGACTGCCAAAACCCCCAATTAATTGAACCTACCGGAAAGTTTGAGCGATTTTTTAAGCTGCGCACCCAGGCATCTGAAAAAGTCACCCCTGCAGCATAAGCTGAAAATTGAGAAGCACCTGAGAAGGCATAGGCTTGTCCAGAAGAAAAATAAAGCATAAAATCCAAATCCTCATTTGCAAAAGCCGAATAAAAAGATAAACCTCCTACTGTTTTTACATTAAGAATATCCAAAAACTCTGCTTCTGTCGTTTGACGAATGGTATTTTCAAAAGAAAATACCACCCCTGAAAAGATGGCACCATGAATAACTTTATACTGTGTTTTTACCCATTGTACTGCCCACTTCATCTGTTCCTCATCCGTTACATCCGCCTGAATATACGAAAGCGAACCAGAATTACCTTGAAAAGCCGCCAACTTCGCCTGGATTGTCTCATCTTTCTCTGATGTTCGACCAATCCAAATCACCTGAGCCCCAAAGTCAGCCATTAGATATCTGGTGATAATTCGACCGACAGTACCGCTTCCCCCAACGATTACATATACCCCTTTATCCCTAATTCCTTCTGTTTTCAGTTGCATCACATTATCCATTTCATAAAAGACCTGTTGATAACGTCGTCCCTGCTTTAGCTTAATCACTTCACCACGATGAGATGGTGGTTCACTGACAACTTTTTTTATAAAATCTGCTCTCACCGCTTGGATATCATGAAAAGAAAGGTCCAAATTACGTATTCGTAACCGATGTTCCCCCTGTGCCGCTGCATAGACGAGTCCCGTAACGCCCCCACCATAGGGATTGACAGGGTGTTCGCTCAACGTATAGTTATCCAAAGTCAAAATATAGCAATCAATTGGCTTCTCCGTAGGTTGACTATCGTTTAATCCTTTCAATAGACGTAACAGCGGCATCTCATTACGCATTTGGCTTTGTTTTATATCTTTAGGATGAAATGAATGATCCATCGGTGCATGCTCCGCTAGAAAATATAGGGCGTCAATTGCCGCACAATCAGACAGACAGCGATCAAAAGCAGTTTCATCATTAATATCACATTCCCATTGATCCGTGGCACATCGCCGGGTGGTGGTACCCAGACAAATTTGTACGATACGTGGTATTGAAGATCCCGTATGATAATAATCAATTATTGCATCTTTTAATGCATTTGCTGATTTTTCATAGATGATAACAACCTGCTGATGATGTTGTTGTTCATTGGGTACTGCTTGAACCTCTTCCCATACCGGCAAATACATACATCCTTCCACAGAAGAGGACTGATACTCTCCATTCGCTGCTGACTTTTTAGATGAAGGGACAATAAGTTTTTCCCCTTCCTTTTCAGCACCTGAAAACCAGCACGTTTGCCGCGCAAAGGGATATGTAGGTAGACTAATACGATAAGGTGTACCATTAGGATAAAGCATATTCCAATCTACCTGGAGGCCTTTGACCCACAATTGCAACAATTGATCATACTTTCCTTTTTGTAACCAAGTTGCTATGATGGTCTTCATATCATCATCCACTGATATCATTGATAATGCTTCTGTTCCCGACTGGACAGTCCCTCGAAATACCTCATTGTTCTCTTTTCCATCCAAAAAGGCCGTTAATTTCTCCTTAAGTTTGCTCATATTGGTGGCAGTTAAAGCCAACCTCTCTTCCATAGGCTCCCTGCCCATCTGTAGTGTAAAGGCCACGTCCATTAAATCTGGATCATCAAAAGAATCAATCGCTTCCAGTAAACGTTCAACCTGCTGCTGAAGTGCCGTGTCATTTTTTGCAGAGAGAATGATGATTGCAGGATGAGGTTGCCCATGATGGTTCATCACTTTTTCTTGAATATATTCCTCCACCACTACATGGGCATTGGAACCCCCTGCACCAAAAGCCGAAATACCCGCACGTCTAGGATATTCTTTTTCCTCCCCCTCCAAATCAATTACTGGTCTTACCCACTCTTCTAAGGTTTGTTGCACCTTAAAAGGCGTCTGGTCAAAATCAATATGTGGATTTAAAACTTCAGCATGTAGGGAGGGAACCCGTTTCTTATATTTCATTTGTAGTAACACTTTGGTTAATCCTGCAATCCCCGCCGCCCCTTCGCAGTGACCGATGTTTGACTTTATCGAGCCAATAGAGCAAAACTGACGATCAGTAGTATAAGCATTAAAAGCTTTTTTCAATCCGGTAATTTCAATAGGATCTCCAAGAGCTGTCCCCGTACCATGAGCTTCGAGATAGGTGATGGTTCGTGGATGTACACTCGCTTGTGCTAAAGCTCGTTCAATCACCTTTGCTTGAGCATTTGGATTAGGAACGGTATAGCCATTAGTCTTACCTCCATGATTTATCGCTGTGCCTTTAATCACACCATAAATTTGATCCCGATCACGAATCGCCTGAGCTAAAGGTTTTAAAAATACCGCCCCTACCCCTTCACCTGGAACATAGCCATCTCCTCCCGTTCCAAAGCTTTGGCACCGACCATTACTCGATGCGAAATTTCCTTGTCCAAGCAATAAATACTTATTGGGATGAATGGATAAATTAACCCCTCCAGCGATTGCCAGTTCACACTCTCCTCGCATGATACTCTGACACGCAAGGTGTAGGGAAGTTAATGAAGATGAACACATGGTGTTAACCACTAAACTCGGTCCTGTCAAGTTAAAAAAATAAGAAACCCGGTTGGCAATCGCCGACAAGTTACTACCGAGAGCAAGAGCATTCTCCTTAGCTTGTTCCTGAGCGCCATACAATGGATACTCCTCGTACATTGCGCCCACAAATACCCCCACCGCATCATTGGAGCATAAAGCTTTTCGAGAGTAGCCAGCATCCTCCAATGTCTCATAAACACATTCTAAAAAAAGACGTTCCTGTGGGTCCAGTACTTCTGCCTCTCTAGGAGAAATATTAAAAAAAAGTGGATCAAATTGATCCACTCCCTCAATAAATCCACCCCATTTACTATTAACCTTGCCAGGTTTATGCTTGTCCTTATCAAAATATAACTGATGATCCCATCGATCTGGACTAATTTCGGTGATACTATCTTTTCCTCTCTGAAGATTTTCCCAAAATTGTTTGATATTCTGAGCACCAGGATATCGACCTGCCAGCCCAATAACAGCAATCCCATCCTCCTGTGCCAAAGGGACTGTTTCAGATTGATAGTTTTCCAAGTTATCCCTTTCTTTTAAAGGGAGAGATGACTGTAGGTCATATGACCTTGCAGCCGCCGTCTCTTCGATTCCAAAAATTTGAACCAGCGTATGTGAATGAGCTTTCACCAGATAGTCAGCCAACTCTTGAATCGTTTGGTATTCAAAAAACAACGTCTTAGATAACGATCCAAAATGCACCTCTAGCTGCCGGGTTAGCTTCATAATCATAACTGAATCTATTCCATAATTCTCTAAAGGCGCATCCGCAGCCAGCCGTTCTAACGGCATTTCTAAAACAGCAGATAAACACTTTTTAAGATAATCAACTGCTTTAATCTCCAACTGATCTTTTTTTGGGGATAAAACAGGTACATTTTGTGCACTATTCATATTCTGCGCTATATAAGCAGCCAGCCCTTTTAAAGTCTCTTGTGCCATAATCTGTGCAGGTGTCAACTCCAGATGATACTTTTGATTGAGACAGTCTACTAATTGCTCAAGCAACACCTGATCCATCCCTAACTCTAACCATTCCGTATCTTCACTAATATCCTCTATCTCTACATTGAGTATATCTACCAGGGTTTGCTGTAATTCTTGCAGTGGCTCAGCTGTGTAAGCTGATGAAAAGATCTTTTCCATTTGTTTAACAGCCTCTTCCTGGCTAATTGCTTTATTTTTAATTTGCCGGTATAAGGACTTCACCTTATGTTCCATATCATTTTCACCTCTTATCAAAGAGTTATAATCTAACGGTGGTGGGATTGAAGCATTTGCATAAATTGTTTTTCTGACAATTCATCACTGGAAATTCGTTCTATTAAAGTCAGATAAAACGCAGCATCGTTCTCCTTTTCTTCCTGTTCACCTACAAAATGACACAACTTATCTCGATCCCCTGCAAGGACCATTACCTGTTGCCAAGGGGAGTCCCATGCCTGATAAAAGGCATGAATGCCTGCCTTAGGCTTTAATGCAGTCATACCTGTATCTTCTATCCATTGCCTTTGTTGTTCAGATGCGACCTTCATGCCACCACCTTCCCATAGTGGCCAATTAATCGAGAAAGTACGCCCTTGCCGTTTCTGATTTTTGACTAAGAAGTTACGATAGTAGACATACTGATCCATAAAAGCATTGGCAGTGGCATAATCAGCCTGACCAATGTTCCCCATCACACCAGCAATGGAAGAAAAGACTACAAAAAAATCCAAATGGCAATCTTGGCTGGCCTCATCCAGATTCACCACACCCGATACCTTCGGTGCCAACACCTGAGTAAACTGTGTTTCTGTTTTTTGTATCATAAAGTGATCATCTGTTACGCCCGCGCCATGAATAATTCCATTTAAATCCCCATACTTTTCCTTTATGTCCGCGATGCAACGCTGAACAGCTTGCTGATCAGTCACATCCAACGATTGATAACTAACCTCTAACTCTCGCTGTTTCCATTCGTTTAACCATTGCTGCATATCGTTTGTAGGCTGGGAACGACCTACGAGAATTATGACTCCACGCTGAATATGCTGACCAATTTCCTCGATAAAAATTTTAGCAAGTGCCCCATTTCCACCAGTGATTAAGTAAACTCCACCTTCTTGCCATGGCAATGAGCCTTCCTTTGCTGACCCCGGTATTTCTTTCCAGCTTAAAACATGTCGTTTCCGAATTCCTTGATAGGCAACCTGTGGGGTCGTTATTACCTGCCGACTATCTTGAAGAATACTTAGTACCTGATCATTCTCCAAATCTTCATCCAGTAGCACACACTGCCCTATAATATGCGGATTTTCCAAATGAGCAGTTTGTAGCATTCCGCCTAGCGCTTTACCAAAGAAATTACTTGAGTGGTTAAACAATAGAATTTGAATAGGTACCGTATGAGTAGGCTTAGTTCTCATAATTTCTTGTATAATATGAAACACCTGTAGTACATCTCGGACGAATTGATCTGCCAGATTAGGATGATCATCATCATACAGAATTATATGACACGATCCATCCGGTAACTGATCACATATTTCCTTTGCTTTTTCGGGATTAGCCCCGTAGATAATCACATGGCCATTTTCCTCTTTAAAGGAGGACATAGGTTGTGCAACCGTTTTTCCCTCCCAATGTGGATAAAAAAGTATCATATCTTGAACTGGCTCCTTTTTTAAAGCTAATCCTTTGATTAGTAAGAGACAATTACCTTTCTCATCACACACATCGATATCCAACTTGATTATGCCTCGGCCGCTATTCTTTTGTCGAACCAAAACCCATTGTGCTTTCAGACAGTCGTCAATAAGCATCAATTCATCCATAGCAAATGGTAATGCTAAACCCTGCTCCCCTTCTGATAAGATCAACCCTATAGCGGATTGAATAGCAGCATCAAGTAAACTAGGGTGCAAAGTATAAACATCCTGTTCATCTTCCATGTAAACTGGTAAATGAATTTTGGCTAGAACTTGCCCTTTTCCAACAAAAATCTTTTCTACACCTTGTAAACGTGGACCATAAGCGATACCCATCGATTGAAATACCCGATAGCATTCCTCAGATGTCCATATCCGCTGTTGGCATTGCTCCTGTAGCAAGGATAGATCCAAACGATGATCCACATAATTAAAGGCTCCTAACTCTATTTTCCCCTCACAATAGTTGGTCTCTTCTCCATCTATAATTTGATAGATGTTATAGGTCATTGATTGGTCATGTTGTGGGGAAATCCCAATGATTAAAGGGGATTTAGCGTCTTGTTTACTAAAAAGTTTAGACCACATTACGTGTTTAAGACACACGTTCATCTTCCCTTGCTTCCCCATCACCGCTTTAGCTGCAGCATTCGCCATTTCTAGGTAGACTACTCCCGGTAATGCACCTACCCCATCTATGACATGATCTTGAAAATAAAATGCCTGCTCATTTAACTTTGTCCTAAACTTAAGACCCTTAACATCAGATATATTTTGATGTACCAAAGGGTGAATTGCAAAATCTTGATGAGTACCCTGCTTCACTTCAGTTATCCAGTAGCGATCCCTAGCAAAAGGATAAGTTGGTAAACTGATGCGTGACGGCTTTTGCTCCTGATAGAGAAGGTTCCAATCAATGGTAGCCCCATTAATCCATGCTTCCATTAAAAGCCTATAGGCGCCCATTTCAATCCATTGGATGATTGATTTATCTGAAATAACAGCGTTGTCACTACGAGATGAAGAATGTCCACTTATCCAATGTTGATCCTCTATCTGCTGTGTATAAGCATCTAAACGTTGACGTAAATCCTCAATAGAGCTCACTGTAAATGCCAATCGCTCTTCCATTGCTTCACGTCCTACCTGTAGCGTAAAAGCGATATTTTCCAATTGATCATCTGTAAATGCCAGCTGCTCAATTGCAGTAAGTAACCGACTGGCCTGTTTCCTTAACTGATCTTCCGTTTTTGCTGATAAGATAATGATTGCCGGTCGATCTGGTTTAATAGACGGATTGACACGTTTGTCATTGCGAGGAATATATTCCTCAATTAAAAGATGAGCATTAGCTCCACCGGCACCAAAGGAAGAAATAGCAGCTCTTCGCAGGTGCTCTTGCATTTTTCCATCCTTATAAATTACTGGTCGCTTCCATTCTGCTACCTTTTGTTGAACCACAAAAGGTGTCCGACTAAAATCAATATTAGTATTGAGCACCTCAGCATGAAGCGAAGGAACTAATTGACGGTGCTTCAATTGCAATAGCACCTTGGTTAAACCTGCTATACCAGCCGCACTCTCACTATGACCAATATTGGACTTAACGGAACCGATGGCACAAAATTGCCGATCTTTCGTATACTTTTCAAACGCAGTCGTTAAGCCTTTGATTTCAATAGGATCTCCAAGAGCTGTTCCTGTTCCATGAGCCTCAATATAGCTAATGGTGCGCGCATCCAACTTTGCTCTTTCCAATGCCTCAATGATTAACTGCGCTTGCGATTGTGGATTAGGTATTGTATATCCATTGGTTTTTCCTCCTGCATTAATCATGCTACCCTTAATAACACCATAAATATGATCCCCATCCGCTTCAGCCTGTTCCAATGGCTTTAAGACAACCGCACCTATCCCTTCACTATCCACAAGCCCATCTGCTTGCTGACCAAAAGGACGACATGCATCACCAGAAGATAACATAGTCATAGCAGATAGCTTGAGAAAATGATCTGGGTGGACAATTAAGTTAACCCCTCCAGCAATGGCGCAGGTACTCATACCACTATAGAGGCTTTCTAACGCTAAATGAATAGCCGTCAGCGAAGAGGAGCAGGCCGAATCAACAGCTAGACTAGGTCCTTGAAAGTTCATAATATAGGACACCCTGTTGGCTATAGACCAATAACTAGCTCCAGGTGGATAATGTCCATTCATAGCTCCAACAAATATACCTACTTTCCGGTCTTTGCTAAGATTAGAAGGTGTATAACCTGCATCTGCAATACTTTCATAGCAAGTTTCCAGGAACAACCTTTCCTGCGGGTCCATGCGCTTAGCTTCTGCAGGTGAAATATGGAAAAAATAAGGATCAAATTTATCAATACCGTCAATAAATCCGCCCCATTTTGTATACATATAACCACGTTTTCCAGGTTCCTCATCATAATATTGTTTCCAATCCCATCGTTCTTTTGGAATCATAGTAATAGCATTTTGACCTGATTTTAATAATTGCCAATATTCATGAATGTTATTTGCTTTAGGATAACGGCCTGCAATTCCAATAATCGCTACATCCATCATGTTTGATTTAGATTGAGACGTCTGCTTTTCCAGGGATTGTAAGTTACGGGGCGGCCGTCTAAATCTTCTTTTTATCGAACGTGACGATGGAGCCTCTTGAACTGGATGGTCATCTGTCCCAGAATTAAGAGCCAATAATTCTTCCACCTGTTTTGGATGACTTTTAATTAAATAGGTAGCTAGATCATTCAAAGTTTGGTACTCAAATAGCAGCGTGCTGCTGATATCCGCAAAATCCTTCCGTAATGCACTGGTCATTTGTGCAACCAATATAGAGTCAAACCCATATCGTTCTAAAGGCTCTGTACTATCAATTTGCTCAACTGAAAGGCGGAGAATATCCCCTGCTAGATGTTTAATGTATTCCACACAAGCAGTATGCAATGTTTGGTCTGACCTGATAGGTTTTCCAGCAACTATAGGTACGGTTTTTGGGGCTTGTTTCAACTGTTCATCAGTTGTTTTTGTTTTCTTTTGTCGTACCACACCATTGCTTTCTGCAAGAATAATATGTTGCTGACCTTTGGCAGTAGGAGGTATCATAACATGAAACCCTTCCGATGTTAGAACTCGTTCCCACTGTTCTACTGCGACCAGTGGAGACCCTGGAATGCGCCATGCTTCATCTTCATATAACCACCATCCATCCAATAGACCAAAGGTAAGATGATTAAATAACGTATGGGTTGTGGTTTCAATTAACAAGAGTACCCCATTCTTTTTTAGCAAAGCCTTAGTATTGCGTAATGTCTCACGTAATACTGGGGTAGCATGAAGAACATTACTGGCGATGACCACATCATAGCTTCCTAGCTCAATTCCTTGTGCCACAATAGGCTGGGTTACATCAAACAATCGATAATTAATTCGAGAGTTCCAGTCACCAAATCGTTTTTCAGCAGACAACAAAAACGCCTTGGAAATATCTGTGTAAGTATACTCATCAATGTATTCTTGATATGGCTGTATTTGCTTTAATATCTCTGCAGTACTTCCACCCGTTCCTGCCCCAATTTCAAGAATTCGAATTAGCTTTTTATTCTGATGACGCTGTCTCTGTTGAAGATAGTTAACTATGATAGCCGCAAGATGCTGATTATAGTAATCTGAAACTACATTCTGTTTATAGATCCCTTCCACTCTTTCCATAGAAGAATTCGGGAACAAAATATCCGTTGCCATGATCTGTCCTGTTAATATTTCAGGGAGTTGCTGTAACGTCGCTTCTATTAAGGTAAAATGGGAACCCATACCCCGTTCTTCTTCCCACGTTTGTTTAAATCGATCCCATTCCTGCCAAACCATTATATTATCAATAGGTTGGGCTAAAATTGTATAAGCCTGGCCATCCCATGAGAGATAATTTTGCTCTTCAAAAATAGTCACGGTTTCTTTCATCCATCGGCGATAATTTGATTGAAGCCCTGGCGTTAACTCTGATAAACTACCCTGTTTATCCTGAAACCAACCTACCTTTTGTAACTGTGCCCACAACAACTTTACTAACAAAGGCTGCCCTTGATCCATGTGCTGGGTAATCGTCATGATAGCCTGTTCTGCGATTTCTATTTCGGTAGTCGAGTCCTGGTTAAGGCTAGCCATACAACTGTTAATCTTCTCTGGCAATATAGTAATAGCCTCAGATAGCTCTATTTCTTGCTTATGCAAAGGGCGAATGGTTTTGATATAAGCTAATTGTAGGAGCGATTGTGACAACAAAAATTCCAATGCCGCCATTCCCTCCTGCTCCTCAATCGAACCAATACCTTCTTGAGCCATTTTCTGTTGATACACTTCTTCCGCTACCACACCTACACTGCCCCAGTAACCCCAGTTCATGATCTTAACCGGGCAGGACCATTCTCTCTCCATAGCTAAAGCGAATGCATCCTTAAATGTACAGCCTGCTGCATAATTGCATTGTCCAGCTGATTTTGAGAAAGATTGAATGGATGAGAAGAATAGTACAAAATCAAGAGATTCCTCTGAAAATACCTGAGCCATCCGAACACTAACATTTACCTTTGCCGTCAATGCAGCCCTAAAAGTTTCTTCATCCATCTGTGCAATTGACTGATCTCGCAATACAATAGCTGAATGAATAACCCCCCGTATTTCACCGTATTTTTCCTTAATCTGCTGATACGCCTCTTCCAGAGAACGTCTATCGGCAGCATCAGCAACAATATAATCAGGAGCCGGTCCATAGGTAGCCAATCGACTGATCTTAGCAAGAATAGTTTCATCCTTTTCTCTTCTGCCGATCCACACCACCTTAGCCTGATGGTGACGGATCACATGTTCACTCCAAACTTCGCCAAGACCACCTGCACCACCAATCACTACATAAACACCGCTCTTTTTATAAGGTGTCTGCGGCTCCGCCATCTGCTCAACCTGAACTAAGCGCTGGCGGTACCAGAAACCTTCCCGGTAAGCTAGCACATCCTCTGGTAGGTTGTAGACATGAGTAAGAGGATGGAGATCACCGCCATCTTCTAAATCCAAAAGGCGTATCTGCCAGCATGGATACTCCTTAGCTACCGAACCTGCCAAGCCGTATAACGCTGATTGGGCAGGTTGTATGCCATCACAAGGGTGAACCTGTTGCGCTCTCACTGTTACTATCGTCCATTGCAATGCCTTATGTTCATATCCTAATCTTTGTAATGCTTTAACCATCTTAAACAAGGCAATAACTGTTTGTTCCTGAGCGTCAATCAGCTTGTCGTCCACCACCGATGATACCGGTATATCTGGCATATACCAGATTAATTCATCCATTTCTTCAATCGGAGTAAGTTGTGAAACAATATCGTCAATTGTGATCTCTGCATCGATATATAATACCCTCGCCTGTGGATATTTCTGGATGATAATTTCTATTCTTCCGTCTGTCTTCTCCCCAATGATAACAGGGCGCTTTGACGGAACTCTCTTCTGTTCATGGTTGTATTGTATTCGCTCCCAGGTTGGTGTAAACATAAGATAGCCCATGCTTTCATGCGTTTCCAATTCCTGACTCATGACCCGATTGATCAAACCCTTGATCTTTAAACAAATTCGTCCTTCATCATCACAGAGAACGATTGTGATCTTCCCCTCATCATCACGACGAATCCATGCCCACATGGACGCTTGAGT
>NZ_JAGDQK010000056.1:0-27739 GCF_017498755.1 Bacillus sp. XF8
TTTGATTTCATAGGGACAATTAAGTTTGGCAGAGCAGAGATTCGAAAAGTAATTTAAAACTGTACAAAATACGGCTTTTGTAGATTAAGAGGGGCAAATTAGCTCCTCTTTTTAATTTGAAAGGAGTTGAATCAATGTCAATTGAAATTGGATTACTTATTGCGATAGCATCATTAGCTATTAGCTATTTTGCATATTCACTCAATAAATCAAAATCATTGAAATCTGATGGACAACAAAGTGCAGAAATGAAGGCTGAATTAGGATACATCCGTAAAGGGGTTGATGACATTCGAATTGATTTAAAAGCGAACGAAAAGCAAATGGCTGCACTTGGCGAACGAGTCACAAGGGTTGAAGAAAGTTCTAAACAAGCGCACAAGCGTCTTGATAACTTAGAAAAGGAAGGTAACTAAAATGAAAATTGAAAAAGAAAATATCAAAAAACGATTCCGCAACTGGAAAACATGGGTTGCGCTTTTTTCATGCTTTGGATTAGTTTTATCAGCTTTTGGAATCACTGGGTTTGAGGGGAATTTAGAAAAAGTACAACAAGCAGTTTATCTGTTTGGTATTGCGCTTGGTATTTGGTCAGATCATGATGAAAATCCAAAAGGAGATGTTGAGTAATGGCAAGGTATAGTAATCACGGTGGTCATAATGAGTTCGTACAAGGTGCAAATTATGGTGGTCGTAAAGAGCACATCATGGACAGACTAGTAAAGGATGCTGTAACAGCTAAGTTAAGAGCGTTAGGCCATACAGTCTATGACGATACAGATGAGGTAGGAAGAACTCAAGCTCAGAATTTAAATAACATCGTTGCAAATTGTAATTCTCATGATGTGGATTTAGTTATCTCTTATCATCTAAACGCAAGTGATGGTAATGGGCACGGTGTAGAAGTTCTTTATTATGATCAAAAGGATTTAGCTGCTAAAGTTTCAGCTCAGTTAGCCAAAGATATCGGATGGCGTGACCGAGGAGCAAAACAACGTACGGATTTAGCTGTATTGAAAGGGACTAAAGCACCAGCTATTCTTATCGAATTAGGATTCATCGATAACGAATCTGATATGGCAAAATGGGATGTTGATAAAATCGCTAACTCAATTGTGTATGCTCTAACAGGACAAACTGTTTCTGGTGGTTCTAATAATTCTGGAAGTAACAATGGCGGTTATCAATACGTTAAGTCAGGAGGTTTCGGTATTTCGATGGTTCAAGAAGTTCTAAATGCTATGAACGCTCGTGGTACTAAAGGGAAAGTAGTTTCAGATCCATTAACTGGTCTAGCATACTTACAAACTGAAGTATTGTCGAACGGTGAACTTGATAAGATTACAGCTTGGATGGATGAGAGAAACTGGTGGTACGAATATATTAAACAGTAAATTTTTAAAACCGCCCTTAATTGGGCGGCTCTTTTTTTATTTTACATCCACAAATTCATCAATTTTAAATTTCGAATTTAATCCAAAAGCATCTGTACATCCAATTGTTTTCGTTTGTACATCTATATTCGTTATTGTTATGTAATCCTCATGTATATATCCATCTCTGTAGTATGAAACAAGTATTTCGCTGCTTTGCTGTAGAGATTCGTTTAATGCTCTTTCAATCCGTTCCTTTGTATCATCAGTCAAAAATGGTTTTGGGACCTTATATTGTTCCTCAAGTATTCGATTTATTCCCTCATATTGCTCTGGCATACTCGCGAACGGCTGCCATTTTACCATGCCACGACATCTAACTTTAGGAACTCCCCAGTTTTCCATATTTATCCCTCAATTCGTGTTGTTTGTTCTTATTATACGCGAACGTACGTTCTTTTAAAAGTATAAAAACAGCCCCGTTTTCACGAAGCTACATCCAAAAATCATCTTCTTTTATGTTTTTCCCTAACTTTTTCAAACCTCTTGTTATTTGAGTAATCGTAGAAAACTTAGGTATATATGTTTTATCGTTGCACACCTTAGAAATAGTTCCCCTGCTTAATTTCGCTGCTTTCTCTAATTCCCCTTGTGTGATTCCTTGTTTGTCTAACCAACGACCGAACCTACTACGTTTTTTACCTAATCCAAACACCTTTACCACCTCAAACATAGCTTGCCCTTTTCGTCATTTTTTTAAACTAGATAAAAAAACTGACATAAAGGTCAAACAGTACACAATACCTTTTACCATACCTAACAAATTGCGAAACTCAGTGCTAATCTAATAGCCTTTTAAAACTTCGTTTCACCTATTCTAAATAGAATTCTTTCACAGAATGATACTTCAGACATCGGTAGGTTACTATTTTCAAAGATTCATAACCATATTTATCTCTTCTAATCTTCAGGGACTATTCTCTATGAGAATACTAAAAGGAGGTGGTGGTGCTCATGGTTTTCGAGATAGTCAGTTCTGTTGCGGTCGGTGGTGCAATTATTTTCTCGAAAATGCATCAAAAAGGTGCAACAAATGATGCTGCTAAAATCCAAAGAATTTGCGCTAACTGTGGTTTGAAAGTGAAAGAAGGCAAGGACACCAAAACAATACAGCTGCTTCGTAAGACAAGAAACGAGTGGGGTGTGGAATATGCGTACAGGATTCCTCTTGGTCTTAGTTTCTCCGATTTCAAACAAAAGATGCAGCATTTAGAGGACGGATTAAACCATAAGAGCAAAGTTTATGATTTTAAGATATCAGACTTCAAATCTCTCCGCATACGAAAAGATTTCTTAAAACAAATACAAAACATCATAAGCAAAAAGAAATGCGTTAGAAAGGAAATAGAGCTCTCTTATGATGGGTTATTGAAAATACGAGTTTACGAGAAGGGGATTCCTGATTTCGTGAAGTTTGAAGAAGACATGATGAAGCAATGCAGGGGATGGGAAGTTCCGATTGGATATACACGAGATGGCTTAGTAAAACATGATTTCGATAAGATTGCTCACATGATCTCAGCAGGAATGACAGATATGGGAAAATCGAATGTACTTAAGCTTATCATTACATCCCTTATTCGTAATCAACCAGATAATACAAAGCTATTCCTTATTGATTTAAAGGGTGGTCTATCTTTCAACCGATACAGATTCCTAAATCAAGTCGAATCAATTGCGAAAAACCCTGACGAAGCCCTTGAAACTCTAAGAGAATTGCAAACTAAACTGAATGAGAGAAACGAATACTTACTAGAAAAAGGATACGAAGATATAAAAGAAGAAGGGGATCCAGTGCGATACTTTGTCATTGTAGATGAAGCTGCCGACATGACGCCATACCAGGAGTGCAAGGAAATCATTGTTGATATAGGAAGACGAGGCAGGGCAGCAGGGTTTCGCTTGGTATATGCAACTCAGTATCCAACGAATGAAGCCTTGCCATCGCAGCTCCGGCAAAACATTGGTGCTCGTGTTTGTTTTAGATTACAAACCGAAGCCGGGAGCCGTGCTGTATTGGATGAAGGAGGCGCTGAGACTCTTCCTAACATTAAAGGTAGAGCAATATATCAAACTAATGAAAAGAAGGTATTACAAACCGTATACATCGACAACAAGAAAATCGATAACATCATAAAGCCACACATCAATATAAGAGCAAGAAAGGAGAATGAAGATGCAAAAGTTAGCAATGAAGGAACAACGCTTAGAAAGCATTCTCTCGAGCTTGAAGAGATTGGGATTTTTGACTAGAAAACAAATACAGATACTTCATGATTTGGGTGGGGATAGAAACGCATCCCGTGTTATGAAAGACATTGAAGAATATGTATCTAGTTTTCGATTTGGTGAAAAAGTTTATTACCTCAACAAGGAAGGGCGTGATCGTATTGGAAGCAAGAAGGTTCTCAAACGTTCTAACCAGTTTAGGCACTATATTATGCGGAACGATATCTATATTGCCTACGAATGCCCCAATACATGGAAACAGGAGGTAAAAATGAATGTAAAAGGTGTCGTCTCTATAATTGCAGATGCTTTATTCTCTGATGGCGGCCGTTATCACATTGTAGAGATAGATCATGAGCAGAAAATGAGTGCAAACCGTGTGAAGATGCAGAAATACAGAAAGTTAATTGACTGCAATGTATTCGAGAAACCACCTAAATTTATATGGTACACATGTACAGAATACCGCAGAAAGCAATTGCAGAAGCTTTGCGAAGGTTTGGATTGTAACATATTCACAGTTACTGATTTCCATTAAAAACAGGGAGATGGTCCATATGGCAACTGAGACAATGAGCATCAAAGATTTTATGGATGGTAACTATGGAGCAAAGAAAAAATGGAGTTTGTTCAAAAAGAAAGCAAAAAAATACGCACCTGTTGCAGTGCGCGTATCATTAGTAATCGGTAGTGCTATTATATTCAGCAATATCATAGATATTCCGCACGGATTTGCTGCAGGTCCAGATGTGGACTCAAGTGAAGTATTTAAAGATGCTCAATCATCTGATGGGAGAATCAAAAACTATATAGATGGTCAACTATACAATCGTATTGTAAATGCATTTGAACCTGTTATATTCCTAATCAAAGCAGTATCGTATCCTATTGCATCTGTTGTGGCGCTATGCGGTGGATTATTCATTATGGTTGGCAGCCAGGAACGCGGATTTAGTCTTATAAGTCGTGCAGGGATTGGCTATATTGTAGTCCAAATGATTCCACTGTTTATGAGGCTGCTTGTTGAAATAGCTAAAGCGATATAAATGCAACTCTTCTCTAACTAAACATACACCCAATCGTAAATTAGTTTACGAGAAGAGTTGCAAGGGTAACAGGCAATATCTATGTTATGAATTTAATATACAATATAGAATCAAAAGCCCTGTATAAACAGGGCCTATTTTAAATTTAAATCCATCATAATTCTCTTAAAACTTCCACTCTTCATAAAGCCTTCGACATCGTTTAATATCTTGTCTTCTATTTGTTTCCGCTGTTTTTCTGATAAACCTTCTTTATATTTATCTCTTAGCCCTTCTATATGTTCGATTTCTGAAGTAAGAGGGCTTTCTATTTGTTGAGGCGGTTTTAATCGACCTGGTTCATTTTTAACAAATGTATTGTACCATTTTTCTTTAGGGTGTTTTTTTATAATGGTTACAATCCAAATCCCTGCCAAATTAGTAAACACATAATAATCATCATCTTTACCTACACTATATCCAAAAACACTTCCCTGCATAGTTGCGTGAGGAGTTTTAACACCAACCGCTTCTTCAACTGTATCAAAGAAAAATATGTGATTTTCTATATAATCAATATTCATGCGTCTTTTTAAAAGGTAATCTCGCATTATCTTTTCGGTTTTCTTCAGTAAAGAAAGTCTTGTAGCATCAATACGATTAGGGTCTTCTTCAAACCAATTAATATCTAAATAAAGAATGCGCCAATTAACTGAAGTTATAAATCTGCATAACCAATCCCCATCATACTTTAATACACTGTTAAAACCGTCGTTTTTAAACGGTAAATATATGTCGTTAGAAAATTTTCTTTCTGAGTCACTGAATATTTGCTCGCATTCTCCGCATAAAAGATGCATTTTTTCGCCATCTTGTATTGCTTGGTTTGGTTCGGAAGATAGTCTTAGTCTGCCTGTAAAGGAATCTCTTTTTAATGCTCGAAACACAAACTTAGGAATAATATGACTAAGTTTTAATTCAGACTCTTTTTTACATAAAGCGCATTCCCCTGATACTGCCATGAAATTCTCTCCTTATCTCTTTTTTGTAAAAAGCCATGTTTATTTTCTATATTTTAATTATAACATAATAGGAAATATAACCATTACGTGGAGACTATCCACCAGAATTTTTACCAACGTTTTTCCTTTGCAGGAATTTCTCATCCATCATTGAATACTCTCACTAGGAGGTGTTGTGACGCTATGACGGACGAAATTGTTTATTCTGCTAGTGAAGTATACAAACGACTAGGAATAAGTGATAGCACCCTTAGAAAGTACAATGAAGTATTATTGCGTGAAGGATTCGCAGTGAAGAAAGATAATCGTGGCAGACGCCAATACACAGAGCATGACGTTATGGTGATTGAGAAGTTAATTGAGCTAAGTAAGCATGACGGTATGACGCTAGAGAAGGCAGCGAAGATGATTGCGCAGCAAATAGAAAAAGTTAATCCGGATCTGATTCAAGAAGAAGCTGCGGAAACGGATTTAGTTCCATTCCACATTAAACAGCAATTACAGCAACAATACAGCGTTATGGCACAGGAAATGAATCAAAGTATGTTAGCAATGGAGAAGCGATTAAGTGAGCAGGCGAAGCAGAATAATGAAGAAATCAAAGCGAGTATAGAATCGCATAATGAACGAGTTGAAAAACGATTGGAAGCACGAGATGAGACGCTTATGAAGACATTGCGTGAGATGCAAGAAACGAAGAGAATGATGCAGGAATTTCGGAATGAGGTTGCTGCAGCAAAAGAGAAGAAGCCGTGGTGGAAGTTTTGGTGAAAATGTAATCACTTATAAACGAGTAGCCCTATCATTGTAGGGCTTATTTTCTTACATAGATTATGTCATTGGTAAGTGTTGTATGTTGATGGTAATACCTTTTATTTTTTATAAAAGTATAATTTTATAACTTTATAATTTTATAAAATTATAAACGTACTTATTTAGATAGGAATAAAGTTTAACTTTATTCCTATTCTCGACTTTTCTTTACTTCAAGCACTTGTTTTACAGCATTTTTCACTAACTTTTGTTTTGGTGCAGGCAACGAAGCAACTTTCTCTTCGATTAACATATTTATAACTTCATAAATTTTCATATCTTCAATTGTAGCCAGTGTGGATATTGCCGTATGCGTTTCTAATGAGACGCGGAAAGATTTTGGTAACTCTTTCGTAGTAAGTTTTCTCTTTGGTTTTTCAAAGAGCTTATCATCGTCAGGAAAACTACGTTCCTGATTTTCTTTGCTTTCGGGTGTAAAGGTTACTGATCCTTCAGTTTTCTTTCTTCTCATACCAAGTTGTTCTTTGTCTATATTCAATTTGTTATCCATTTACCGTTGTCATTCCTTCCAAAATCTCGATTCTTTTTTCAACTTCACCCGCAATATTTTGGTATACAGTATGAACGTTTTTATCATGAACATCTTTCAGATTATAAGTGATTCCCGTTCTATCAAATCTCTTTAAACGTGCCATCTGTTTAATGATGTTACTGAATACATTGGCTTTACCAAAAATCTCTTCGGCTTCTTGAAGAATATCTTTGTCGATTTCATTTCCGTTTTGCATTAGTACAGGTAATGCCCCGATAATTTCTAATGGTAAATTGTAATCATCTGCTAACGAAAATACATGTTCAACGTATTTCTGAGCGCCTTTTAATGATCTTTCTTGTGTTTGTAAAATAACCATTACATAGTCACTAGCGACTAAGGCGCTGTCTGCGAATTTATTTAATTGTGGTGGCACATCAATAAAAATGTAATCATAATTTTCTTTGATTGTACTTAACTGTTTTGCGAAATAAGTATCTTGTGAGAAGTCATCCTCGAAATTTCTAAATAAGAACTTTTCATATGTTTGTAAATCCTCGTAAGAAGGAAGTAAGTCTAAGTTAGGTAATACATTAATCAGTGCGCTTTGTAAGTTCGCATCTATAAGAGCCATAGCTAATGTTCTTTTAAATTCCGGTTCAATTGAATGAACTTTTTTCATTGTGTTAAATAGTAAATCAGTTGCATTTGCTTGCGGATCTAAATCTACTAATAAAGTTTTCTTTCCATGTTTCGCGAATGTATAAGCTAACATTACAGCGTTGGTAGTCTTTCCGACTCCACCTTTGAAGTTCCCCGTTGTGATAACCTTGCACATTTTCCGTCACCTCGTAAAAAAGTTTTTTTATACTTTTATAAATTTATAATTTGATTTTATACCACAACAAACCTACGGTAAAGTATAAAATTATACTTTTATACTTTTATAAATAGTTTACTATTCATTTACAAGTACTCGATGGCTAAAATAATTGATTTTAAAAACACTGTAATATCAAGCTTAATTAGTTCATTTTTTATAAAAATATAAAATTATAAATTTATAAAAATATAATTTTATAATAAAAATATCATTCTCTTTTTGAAAAACTAGGTTTTTATAAAAGTATAAATTTATAAAAGTATAAAAATGAAATTCGGATTTTATATAGAGCGAAATATTACAGGCTTATAGGGGCATTTACAAACAAAAAAGCTTGTTGTAACGTAGTACACAACAAGCATCATTCTACAAAACAAAACATAATTTGATATTTTACATAAATGAAGATCGAGCAAAACAATTGAATATGAACACAAAACAAAAAGCCACTCCCATATGCTATTGGCGCCAACCATTAGCGGGAATGACTCAGTTCTAGTAATTGCAACCAACACTTACTAGAATGAACTGTATTGAACCACAGTATTTACGTTTAAGTAGTGTACCACCACTATCTTAAACAACTATGCCTTTTCACGAGGCTTCTTTGATATACCCATTTTATCTATTGTTTGGATAAATATCAACTAGTAAATACTAGTTTTGATTATTTTGTAGTCCAAAAGATATATAGCGGGCATCTCTAAACCTAGAAGTCTTGTGAATGTACAAGCCATTTAGGAATTGGAGATGCCTTTTTGTTTTTTTGTTCGCGTGGAATTGCCTGATACCACGTAAATAAAAACTGATAAGCCGTAATTCCGTGCTGCATACATTTATTTAGCGGGAACGTGTTACGGCGTGGCTGGCTGTTGGTCGTGCAGGGGGTACAGAGTATACGCCTACAAAAACAGCACCCCTCACTGGAATCCTGTTCTTCTGGTGAGGGAGGGCGAGAACTTGCCCAGGGACGATTCTCTAAAAGGTTCGGGTGGTTATCGTTAGCATCACGGTGCTAGGGAGTACATTCAGTTTGTCGTGTAGGGACGATATTGCAAGGACAAGCCATAGAAAAAGGATGTATGCGGTGAAAATCGCTGAGTGAACAGGGTCTATACATACGGATACCTTATAAGTGACCGCATGGCAAAAACAAAGACGCTTATCCATCTATTTTGATCGATTACTTTTTTGTAGTCTTTCGAAATAGGGGATAAATCTGCCTGCCAGCCGTGTTCCTTAACCGTTCCCACATGATAAAAACCGTCAAAACCTTCAGTCAAGGCTAACTACGAAGAACAGATGAAAATTATGAGATTGTATAAGACCTGGGGAAATTACTCACTAAGATAGAGGAATTAATAAGGGAATTATAACTTACTTGGTTAGAGGGTAAGGGGACGGATGGTTAGAATGTACCCTATTTCCAAAATTGGTTTTATCAATCAGATATAGTACGTGAAATTTATTTTAACATATAATCTTTCTCTTCAACAAAAATTGGTGGTTGGGTGTTATCCTATTTTTATAAATCCGTTTATTATAAAGAGGGAGTGATTTTTTGGAGCGTTGTTTTTGGTGTAAGGTAGAGAAAGACGAAGATGATTTTTACCTTTATAGCTATACTAAATTTAGAAGTGGTAGAGAAGAAAAAAGTTATCTATGTAAAGTTTGTAGTGATAGATCCCATGGTGATAAGTGGTATCCGATTATAGGTTATGATCAGAAATGCGATATTAGTAATCAAGGAACTGTAAGGGAACTAAGAGGTAACAGATATTACAACATAACGAGAGTGCAGAATGCTAATACAGAATATGTGTACTTAACTAAAAATGGTAAGAGAATGAAGAAAAATATTGTTCCATTAATGAAGAGGTTTGTATGGAAAGCAAATAATTAGTTTTGAGAAATTATATTTTTGAGGTGATTATTTTATGTATAAGGATGAAGAGTATTGTAGTTGTGAAAATAGTAGTGGTGTGTATTCTGAGTGGGACGGTATTGGAACTTGGGATTATTGCGATGACTGTAAGAAGAAAATTGATGGTTCTCTTTGCTACGATGACGATCCTATGATTGAAGATTTGATGTGATTAAGTCTTTGCATTTTATGTGGGGATTTTTTTATAAAGAAAAGACACCCTAAGGTGCCTTCCTTCGACTTGAACCATCTTAATTTTAATAATATGTATATGGACTCCCATCCAATTTACATTTTACCATATTTATCTATATTGCTTATTGAGAAAAAAGAAAAAGCCCCATATATAGGAGCTTTTATGTTATGGTTAAGTTACCTAAATTATTATTTTCTTGCACATGTTATCCCCGTTTCATGTGCTTTTTTTATTACTACTTACTTTATGATGTTATCCATAACTACTTTGTATTGATCAAATTCTTCATCTTTCATCTTACCACTCATTTGCAATAAGAATTTCCCTTTAGCATATGTATGTGAATAAAGCATAGGTGCAGAGTTGCCTAGTTCATCATAGTAAGTTTTCGCTTTTTCCAGGTCTTTTTGGCTTTTGAATTTGTAAATGCGTCCTCCTTGATCTTCACCTAAAGCTGGTACAATGATTCGTTTTCCCTCTTCACGAATGTTACCAAATTCTTTTTGTGGTAAATTAGTAGGGTCTTGTGCTTCTAATCCTGCTTTATTAAACTCCGTTATAATTTCATCAACTGTTACTGTTTTGAAAACTGTTGTTGGTGCTTTTCCACCTATAACCCAGAGTAATGCGAAAAATATAATCGCAGCTCCTATGACGGTTCCAAGGCCCCAACAAATATATTCAATAATTTTCTTATTTCGTAAGGATTCTTCCATGTTTACAATCTCCTTTTTTATTACAAATGACTTTCAATTATTTTTTTAGCCTCTTCCATATCCTTCATCTGTTTTTTAGTGAAAAATACAGCATTTTCTTCTTGTGTTACTTCGAATTTAGTTTTCTTAGTACCAGATCTACTAATCAATTCGAATCGTAAATAACCATTAGTTAATAATTTCGGCTTTTCAAACTGTACTTTTTTAATATCTTCGAAGTATATCTCCATAACTCTTTTACTAATGCCCATAATTTTAGAAGGTTTAATGACAATTTTTTCATCATCAATTAATAAAGTGCCGTTGTACGCTTTAAATTCTCGCATTTACCCTGTCACCTCTATGTTTTTAAGTGTGAATATATAAAAATGTAAGATTTCCGAAACCATCATAACAAATTCAGTTACAACTATTTTGTCATATTTTGTCGAAAGAAATAAAAAAAGAGAGCCGAAGCTCCCGTTTGGAAAGAATGGTAATATTATGTAAAATTTTACCACTATTCATTGGAAAACATTTCTTCTACAATGTACTTAAATCAGAATATTTCTTGGTTATCTTCAAGCATCCTAATTAAAACGGAGACTTGCTTGCAAAAACGTTCTCTCTGGCTTTCATTTAACGCCGCATACGTCGTTTGAATGTCGGATAATAGTTCTTGTAGGGGTTCTTTGTTGAAATCGTTCTCGAACCCAATAAGCACGTCTACTGAAACATTGAAGAAGGAGGCGATACTAACCAACGTATCAATATCAGGTTGGTACCGATCGGTTTCCCAATTTTTGATTTGACTTCTACTCAAGTTCAATTTGTGGGAAAGTTGTTCTTGAGTTAAGCCACGTGACTTTCTTAGTTTTTTGAGAATATTTCCAAAGTGTCTCATAATTAAAAGTATAAATACTAAACAACTATACTACTATTTATGGGCGGTTAACTACCTATAATTAATAAATGGTAGTTAAAGTTTCTTTATTTTTCACCGAAAACGAGCATACGTTCGTATTTTGTGGTAAAATATTCATGTGGGTTCTTTTTGTAAGATTTTTTATTAGAAAAACGTTGTAATATAGCGTTTTTCTAACTTTCTCAATAGTTGTCAGATAACTGCATGACCGAATATTGGGAAATTTGTGGTATTATGAAAATAACTAAAAACGGACGTAAAAAAGACCCACGGTGTAAGTAGTGTTACCAGCACTCTTACACTGCCCCCTAACCAGTCTAGGGAACATTGTCGCGGATCTTGTACATACCTATTATAACACAACTTAGAGTGATAGTGACACGTTTTCCTTTATATGTCAAAAAATGGGGTTGACGTGTCTTTTTTGTCCAGTACTAAGGAGGACAAAACTATGCATGATGCCTTAAAAGCACAAAAAGAAGAAAAGAATGCATTGTTGAAAAAACAAAAGGACAAAACGTTAAAGAAACTGCTAAGCAAAATAGATACAGAATTAGCAGCAAAAAAGATAACGTATACTCAATTGTCAAAATGCTGGGGTATTAGTGTCAGTGGTGTTTCTAATGTATTTAGCGGAGAAAGAGAAATTAGTTTTTGTTACTTGGCTAAGACATTAGTGTTGTTGTATGAAGATCATTTGCTTCGACGCGAACTACTTGAAGAATATTTAAAAGTAGCGAAGCCAGAAAACTTAAGAGAAGCTTTAGAATACCTGGCATTAAGAGGCGAATTCGATTTAGTAAAGATGTTAATAAACAAGGAATACAACTCAGATACACCAGAAAATAGAGAATGGTGTCGGGTTTATGAATTAATCTGTCAAAAAGCTCAAAAGAAAAAGATAAAGAAAGAGACCTTGATGAATTATTACGATTCTCTTGAAGAAGAAATGGAGAATAACAGTAATTTTGAAATGAAAATCCTGATTGACATATTACTTTGCCACACTTCATATCAACTTGGAGATTATAGATTGTTAAATAAACGATTGAATAAATTAATGAACAAAGCATCAAGAATCAAAAATAAGTTTGTAAAAAAATGCTATAAAGTTCGTATCGAAGAAGGGTTAGCTGCTATATATTTGACAAGCGATCAACTTGATGAAGTTAGAGATCGTTGCAATATACTGTTGGAGTTGTGCGAAAACGAACCGCATTTGATACTAAATAAAGCTAGAGCTTTATGGCTGAAAGCAGAATCATTTATATTCGATGATTATGAACAATCTTTAAAGCTATTCAATGAATCTCTTGAAATTCTAGAGGATAACGTGAATCCTGAGATGGAAAAAAAGAAAAACGCTATAATTAAAACGATACAATTCTTAAAAATTTATCACAATAGAGATTTAAATACATTAGGAGTTATGGATGATGGAGAACGAGCTTTTTTTGAAATTAGAATTGGAAATCTCGAAGCTGCAATTGAAATTTTATCAAATATAGAAATAAAAAATAGAGGTTTGTCATCATTCGAGTTAGTGTACTTAGGTATGGCTCAAAAAAACCGTGAAATCATCAAGCAAGGCCTTAGAAAATTCGAAGAAAAAAGCTCGTTATTTTATGCTAGATTTCCAAAAAAAGAGTTGGGTCTTATTTGAAAAAATGGTATAATAATCATATGAGAGGTGAAGTCTAATGAAAAAGATTTTAGCTATTATCCCAACTCTTGTAGTAGCTGGAGCGTTATTATTTTCTCCTGCTACAGACAAAGATAAGAAGTCAACAGCTGCACCACAAGAAAGTGTAGTTATGATGTCTGATCCTGGTGTAGGCTGGTAAAATACATTTATAGAAATGCGATCGTCTTGAAAAAGATGGTCGCATTTCGTGCGTTATGGGGATTTTCTGTTTTCCCTTAAAAAAACAAAAACAGAAAGAATGTGAAATGTTCACAAACTACTATGAAAATAACAGGGGGTTTTTAGGATGGAACAGAATAAAATCGAACAAGAATTAGTGGTAATTGAAAATAACTTACAAGACATCTTTAATGCAGCTCATAACGGCGATGCTGAATCATACGAAATGCTTTTAAAAATAAAAGAGGCGATCGGTAGCATTTGATGCTATCAATCGCCTGATATTTTAATTATATTTCTAATCAATTCTATAAGTTCTTTTTGTTTTTCTGGATTTTTAGATCTAATATCCAGCATAACTTCGTCTAATTCATCTTTTGCTGCAATTTCAGGATCTTTTTCGTCTGATTCACCTAATACATAAGATACAGAAACATTTGCGAGTTTAGCTATATCTAAAGATGTCTTTCTAGAAGGACACTTTTCAATATTTTCATTTTCCCATGCTGAAACAGCGGATTTACTTTTCAACCCTAGTGCATTAACAAATTCAGACTGACTCATTTTAAGTATTTCAGTCCTTATTTCTTTAACCCTCTTACTGATTAGTTGGTAATTCATTTATTTTCTCCCCTTTTATAACAATCACATATACCATTCATTATTAATGAAATTCCCAATATATAATAAATATATAGTAGATATATATTTAAAATGTAACAGAAAAGTTCACTCAAAGACAACCTTTTTAAAGATTTTTGAAAAAAATTAAATTTAGGGGTTCACAAAAAGTGAACTACTTGCTATAATCAAATTAACGAAACGAACAAAGGTGATAAACATGAAATTAAATATAGAAAAAGCCAAAACGTTGCGAAAGAGTTATGGTTACAGTCAAGTGTTTGTAGGCGATTATCTTGGTTATTCAACTAAGTCAGCTTATTCTCAACTTGAATCTGGCAAAAGGCAACCCAGTCTGTATAGATTAGGATTACTATCTAAATTATATGGAGTAACGGTTGATGAATTAGTAGAAGGTTAACGAAAAGTTAACTATTATTTTTAACTAAGTGTTCACTTTTTGAGAACATCAAGGAGGAAAGGAAATGAATAAATTAAAAGTTGTAGCGAATGAAATGCTTCCGATTTATCAAAATGAAAACGGCGAGAAATTCGTAAATGCTCGTGAGTTACATGAAAACCTTATGAGCAAACAAAAATTTGCTGATTGGATTAAGAAACGTATTGATAATTATGGTTTTGTAGAGAATGAAGACTTTTTCATAACTTTAGGAAAAAGTTCAGGAGGCCGTCCAACTACAGACTACATACTCACACTTGATACAGCTAAAGAAGTTTCGATGGTTGAAAACAACGAAATGGGACGTGCAATTAGAAAATACTTCATTAAAGTAGAAAAACGTCATCGTCAAGAACAGCCGACATCTCCATTGCAAGCTTTACAAATGGCGGTAAATAGAATGGTTTTACAAGAACAAAAGATGATCCAGCTAGAACAACAAGTCACAACAGTACAACATCGTATTAATAGCCTAGACACAATCGATACTGAAGGTGATCTACAACAACGATTAAACAAGATGATTCAGCGTTTAGCTTGGAACGAGGGAGTTAACTTCCAAGAAGCATGGAAAATGTTTAGAAACGCCTATAACACAGCCTACAAAACAAACTTGAGAGCGAAGTTGAACAACTACAAAGAAAAACATGGATTAAAGCAACTGACGGTGCCGCAGTACTTATCACTGACAAATCAACTATCCGATGCGGTTCGTGTAGCAGACAAGCTTCTTAATAAAGGAAGTGCTACAGCATGAGTCAGTTAAATGAAGCGATTGAAATCTTAGAATCTACGTTTTCGGACAGAAGGGATAGATACTCTGCAACATTAACAAATGAACATGGAACATTCCCTTGCATCGTAAGTAGAACTGAACATCTAGAAGCTTTAATCGAGATGGCTTTGGATTTATTACATGATCATTCGGAAGGAGCGATGTAAATGATGGACAATCCAATTTCCTTGGCAGTTTTAGGAGCAGTAATCACAATCGTACCATACCTAATACACAGAATCGATGTTTGGAACAAGAGAACAGGGTGGTCACAGGATGGAAAATAAACAACAACGAGATGAAGACGAAAGAAAGAAAATCATCGCAATGATACGAGATTTAAAGGCTAGAGGTGTACATAACAGTGTGGCAGTCATCGAGAAGTACCATTATATAATTCTAGCAAAATAACCAATAAAGGGGAATGTGAGATGAAATTCAATCGATATGACGCTCTTTACGCAATATTTTGGATAACGATTATGTACCTGGTATTCAGCAACGTAAGAGATCATGTTACAGCAGCAGTAATCATGGCATTAGTACTCGTAATGGCTGTGATGGAACATAAACACGGTTACTTCAATGCTAGACAGAAGTTCGATAAGAAAGCGGAAGAAGCAAAATAAGACAAGCGTTGTGCTTGTCATCATGATCAGGAGCGGATACCCACACCCCTCCACCTCGCTTCTGGTCATGATGATGCGCATATCATCAAAACAAAATAAAAACCGCCCTACCCCTAGGACGGTTTGGAGAAACAAATGATTAAAAACTCTTACCCATATTATAACACATTTGTTTTCTCCAAGTAAACGAGGAGGAATAGAAAATGATTGAAGTTCTGGAAAAACAAGTAGAACGTGCAGTCGAAGCTTTACAACAAATGTCCGATAAAGAAAGTGACAATGTGAAAAAGCTAGATCTTGACTATGTAATCACAGTTTTAACAAATAAACCGCATGGCAAAATGCCGTTCTAGGAGGATATAACTATGAAACTTTACGACTTAACAAGTAATTGGAACCAACTACAAATGATGATTGAGGATGGCGTAGATCCATCAGTATTAGAAGATACATTACAAGCGATTGAGGAGAGCATCCAAGATAAAGTGCAAAACACAGCGTTAGTGATTCGTAATCTTGAAGCTGATGTAGATGCAATTAAAGCTGAAGAAAAGCGCCTAGCGGAACGTAGAAAGGCGATAGAAAACAATTGTAAGAACTTAAAAGATTACTTGTATCAGCAAATGACAGCAGTTGAAATGAAGCGGATTAAAGGAACGATAGTGACTGTCGGTATTCAGAAGAACCCAGCAAGCTTAAATATCGCATTGGATGCAGTTATTCCTCCAGAATACATGATTCCGCAGCCAGCAAAGGTTGATAAAAAGGCATTACTTACGGCAATTAAAGATGGAATGAAGTGGGATGGAATTACATTAACACAGGAAGAGAGCGTGAGAATCCGATGAATAGAAGTGAAACGATTGCTGAATTAGCAAAGTCACTAGTGAAGTTCAATTCAGAAGTTACAAAAATAGCAAAAGATGCAGACAATCCTTTCTTTAAAAACAATTACGCAACGTTAGACACGATTATAGATGAAATCAGGCCAATCCTTTCTAAACATGGATTAAGCATCATGCAAATACCAAGTGGTGACGGTCAGAATGTAACGTTAAAAACACTCCTCTTACATGAGAGTGGTGAATGGTTAGAAAGCGATGAACTAACAATGAAGCCAGTTAAAAACGATCCACAAGCTGTAGGAAGTTGTATCACATACGCAAGACGATATTCATTAGCGGCTTTCCTTAGCCTTAATACTGGTGAAGATGATGACGGAAACAGTGCTACTTATGGGAAAGGTGGAAAACCTAATCAGAGAAGTAACAGTGGACAAGCTCCAAACAAGCTACAAGGCAATAACAACAACGCTGGTAATGGCAAAGCTTCCGAAAAACAAATGAAAATGATACACGCAAAAATAGTGCACATAGCAGCGCTAACCAAAAATGATAAGCAAGTTATCGAAGATACATTGAAAGGCAATATAGGTGTTGAAAATCTTAGTGAAATCAGTTCACAAGTAGCATCGAAAGCTATTGAGGTATTAATCGGTTGGGAAAATCAGTACAGCAAAGCAGGATAAGGAGATGAAACCTTATTTTAAATGAACAAACAAAAACAAATGTTGTTCTTCCTGGTTGGTGCTTAAAAGGTACTAATCAGGAAGAGATAAAACAAAACATTTTGCGATATATGAAGCGTTATGACGGATACAAAGTTTTGCGAGTTAAAAACGGAATGGCAATTTGTGAACGGGAGTGATTGAGATGAGTTGGAACAAAGATTATATGAAACCAATACCTCTAAAAGGCACGCATTTAGGTAAGTTATTAAGACGGGTTAAAGATTTAGAAAACCGTGGTTATGAACATGTTAGACCGTATCAAATACATGAAAAGATTTGTGCGGATTTCGATTACAAAGGGAATAAATCTTTCGGAAAAGGTGGATACAATTTCTCTGGTTACGATATGAAAACTGAGTATTCATTTCTAATGAGGAAGAAAGCGGAGTAAGGCAGGTGTGGAGTGGTGAGAGTTATCAAAATACGGAATGGTAATATGCTTGTTGATTTCTACATTTTTGATTGCGCGGGGTGTGGGGAAGAAATCAAAGAGAGTGATCGTCACTGGGAAAAAGGAGAAAACAAATATTGTATAGATTGCTCTTTTAAAGAAGGACTTATAGATAGTAGGAAATACCTTGATGGAATTGGATTATGCATTCCAAATATAAATTCAGCAGTTAAGGATGGGAAGATTGTAATTTACACCGGAAAGAAAGCTCCTTGGGAAAGAAATAAAAAAGAACAAAGACAAAGCCCTGAATATAAAGCTTGGAGAACCGCAGTTTTCGAGAGAGATGATTACACTTGTCAAGAATGCGGTCAAAGAGGTGGAACATTAAATGCGCATCATATAAAGCCTTTTGCTAAATATCCAGATTTACGATTAGAAGTAAGTAATGGAATCACTTTATGTGAGGACTGTCATAAGGAAGAACATAGAAAGGGGTAACACTCATGCAGGGATTCATAAAAGATTATAGGCAGGAGTTGGGAAGTGACATTTGGTTAATGCCCCCTATGTATCATCGAGTATGGCAGTGGCTTAAATATCAAGTGAATCATCAAGATAACGAGATTCCTATGAGGGATGGAAGTAAGTTTCTCATAAAGCGAGGGCAACATTTAACGTCTGTCAGAAACATCGCACAAGGTGTTGGTTACTACGAAGGAACGAAGTGGAAAGAACCCAATCCTAAGACAATCTCCACAATTTTAGGGTGGTTAGAGAAACAAGAAATGATTTTAATAGAACGCGGTCAGGGTAACAGGCAATATACACTAATAACGTTGTTAAACTGGGATTCTTACCAAGCTAAAAAAGACGAGGGTAACAGCAAAGGAACAGCAGAGAAACACCTCGCGGATATAAACAAGAATGATAAGAATAATGTTGTTGTTGAGGAGGAGAGTAATATCGAAAATTTAACAGAACGCCAAGTTAATCTTATTACTGATAAATACATGAAACTAAAAGGAAGGGGATTCCCAAGTCCTGATGATTACACTATTGCAAGTCAATTATTACAAGAAGGGGTGCCTTTTAACGAAATACTATTTTACCTAGATGAATGTTTTAATAATTTCACTCCTAAACACTCAATGGATCGGATAAATTCGTTTAGATATTGTGCGAGTTATATCTATAACAGATGGCATTCCAAGCAGCAAGCAAACAAACCGTTAACAGTAATATCAGGTAAGCAAGGAAGACGTCAAGCGAAGAACGAGGAATTACTTGCTAAATATGAATAGAGGGGAAATAGGATGGAGAAAAAAGAGGTTGTAAGTTTACTACGTTATATCGTAGCAGCTTATCCAAATTTCGAATTAACAGATGAACGTATACAAGTATGGATTGATTTATTGGAAGACAGCTCATATCCAAAAACAATGGAAAAGCTTAAACAACATTGCAAAACTAAGAAGTTTCCGCCAAGCGTGGCAGAAATCCTTGTCAATGAAACTCCAAAAAATATTCAAATGAACAAGTTGAAAGAATGGGAAGAGGTGGCACGTCGTGATAGAGAACTTAAGAACGGTTGATTTGAGCGCAGAACAAAGCTTTCTAGGGTGTTTACTACTCGAAGGAGACCTAATACAAGAAGTAACATTACAACCGCTACATATGGAAAATGGACGCCACAGAATGATTTATAAAACGATGCAAAAAATCATGAATGATGGGGAAGCTTTAGATCTTGTTACTTTAGTTGAAAGATTAGGAGATTCATTGGAATCAGTAGGCGGTGTTCATTACTTAGCTCAGCTTGCAGACTCAGTTCCTAGTACAGCAAACCTCAAACATTATCAACGGTTGATATATGAACAGTATCGCATAAGGGAAGCCAAGGTCATTGCTTCGGATTTACTGCAAAAAACTGATGAGGAAAATATAGCGAAGACGTATAACAAGCTTGGAGAATTGCAAGAAATGGGTGTTACAAAGAGCGCTACAAAAGAAGATGTCCTTCTTGAAATTATGCGTGATATCAATACCGATCGTGGTGAGTTAGTTGGAATAGATACAGGATTCTCTGATATTAATGGAATGACTGGTGGCTTAAAGGGTGGTTCGTTGTATATCATTGCTGGTCGTCCTTCGATGGGGAAAACAGCATTCTCGTTAGCATTAACGACAAACGCTTGTGAGTCTGGAGCGGCATGTAGTTACTTTTCTATCGAAATGCCATCAAAAGACTTATTTAACCGAGTGATTAGTAGTATGGGGCACATTGACAGTTCGAAATGGCAAAATCCTTGGAAATACTTTGCGCAAGAGGATACACAAAAAGCATCTATTGCAATGGGGGAAATTAGCAAGTGGGCATTCGAAGTGTATGATGAATCACGACAAACAATTGCTGATATAAGAGCAAAAGCACGGCAGTTTAAGAAACAATATCCAGATAAAAAGCATGTTATTTTCATTGATTATTTAGGTCTTATTTCAACGGTAGGGACATATGAACGTGATGATTTAAGAATAGGCGCTATGACGGCAGAGTTAAAGCAAATAGCACGTTCTTTAAATGTTCCAGTAGTTTTACTTGCGCAGTTATCAAGAAGCGTAGAGCAGCGAAATGATAAGCGTCCGATGATGTCTGATTTAAGGGGGTCAGGAAGTATTGAACAAGATGCGGATTTGATTGCTTTCTTATATCGAGATGAATATTACAATGCTGATACAGAAGCGAAGAACATTGTTGAAGTTATTATTTCAAAGCATCGTAATGGACCAACTGGAACAGTAGAACTTGCATTCCTAAAAGAATTCGGGAAATTCCTAGATCTTGAAAGAAGGAATGAACAGTGAAAGGTCAATTAAGTTTCGATGATGTGATAGGCACTTTTGATTACACGGCAAAGAGCACGGCAGAGCAATTCCTTGCCAAAGAACCCGCTATAGCGACATACGCCATAGAGTTTTATGACAAAGATGAAAAGTGGAAATTACGCTGGTTTGAAGCGAAGACAGAGAGCGAAGCCAAGGGAATGGCTAGGGATAAATACGGCAGGATACAGATTATTAAGACTTATGTATCAGACAGGTCTCTTAAAGAAATTATGGAGCTCGATTAGGAAAGGGGAAGAATGATGAAGCGAGTTATAAGTGATGAATTGTATGCGAAAGCCAAAGAGAACGGCATTTATCCAAGAAGATTGTATGACAGAATCATGTATCTTGGCTGGGATGAAGAAAAAGCAGCAACAACACCTATAAATGCTAAAAGGCAAGCTTGGAAACATGGAGACTCCCTATACAAAGCAATAAAAAACGGCATATCAAAGCGTACATTCTACGCAAGATTAGAACTAGGCTGGTCGTATGAAATGGCATCTACGAAGCCGCTAGGTAAACAGGGAAAACGCTATGACGAAAACGGAGAATTTAAAGAGATCGGTTAGGGGGAAACGAGATGAAATACAATACGGTTATTACTTACGAAGATTATGAGAAGGCAGCTAAAAACGGCATTAGCAAGAAGAATGTATATCACCGAGTTAATGTGCATGGTTGGAGTGTTGAACGAGCTATAACGGAGCCAGTCAAAAAATACAAAGGTGATAGTCATGAAAGAATGGTAGTAATCGCCGAACGTAATGGGATTAGTAGACCGACTTATCTTAGAAGAATAAAAGAAGGAATGACTCCTTACGAAGCAGCAACAAAGCCGAAAGGATACGCTACATTCCTCGAAATAGCTACAGAACATGGAATTAAAGATGTCACGTTTTATCAAAGAGTTGCGAGAGGGATGACACCTTACGAAGCGGCGACGCAGCCATTAAGAAAATATAGAAAGAAACAAATTAGTTAAGGAGGTTCATTTATGGAAGAAGAACGTTTAACCGAAGCAGATTATGAGATTGCTAGAAGAAACGGAATACCTAAAAAAAGAGCATGGCAACGAGTTAATCAATTGTATTGGGATAAAGAGCGTGCCATAACGGAACCTGTAGGGAAAAACAAATATAAAGGCGGAAAGGCTAAGAAATATGGGGATTGGCCAAGTATCGCTCAAAGCAATGGCATTCACAAAGATACGTTTTACTACCGAATTAAGAAAGGGATGTCTTATCAAATGGCAGCAACGAAGCCACCAGGAAAGCAAGGGAAGAAACAAGTCAACAACGAAAGAACGGGAAATTTAAGAGGTTTCTGGACTCATAAAGGTACAGGTGAGCATATCGCTATAAAGCGTGCAATGATATCCGGCGAGGTTTACGGAAACAGAGTGAATTCGCTAGGACATGAGGCGGGGCCGCAAGAAATTATGTTAATTCGTGATTTGAAGGAAGAATATGTGAAGGGCATGAGATAGGTAAATGGACAGGAAACAAATCTACATCGATGTGTTGCTACATAAAGGGATCTACAAGGAAGAAGATACAGGACGGCAGCTGTATGAAATGAGTGAGCAGGAGCTGTTCAATTTGATAAAAGGAGATGGGGAGAATGAGAGAGATTAAGTTTCGCGGAAGAAAGATTAATAGTGAAGAATGGGTTGTTGGAGATCTTCGTTACAAATTAGAAAGTGGAAATGCCGGGATTTTAGTTGATGGTAAATTGCATATTGTTGATTTTGAAACGGTTGGACAGTACACAGGATTAAAAGACAAACATAATCAGGAAATATTTGAAGGTGACATGATATTAGTATTTGAATGGAACAGAAGATATACAGTGGTTTTTGAAAGAGGGATGTTCAAAGCTTCTGGAAATACAACTTTTTCTCTGGTAACTGCTACAAATGGAGAATTATCATGCCAAGTAATCGGAAACATCTACAAAAATCAATTATTAAAAGGGGATGGAAAGAATGCGTGAAGCAATTGAGGAGTATATAAAAGGTTTACACGAATCAGCAATTGAGAGCAGAAAACAAGCGGATGAAGCGTTTGAAAAAGGTGATTTAGGGTTAGCAGGATTCCATAGAGGGCAGTGGCTCACGTTAGAAGATACAGCAACTGTATTAGAGGATATCTTATCAGATTACGAGGAGGGTGAAGAATAATGAGACCAATTGAAAATAACGTTTACGAAATTACTCAATTATTAGCAGAAGCAAAGGAGACTGAACAAAATGGCAACTAAGATTATCATGTACACGAAAAATGAATGCCCTCATTGCAAACGTGCAAAGCACTTTCTAGGGTTTGCACCAGTAGAGATTGAGTTAGAAGAAAGAAACATTGAAGAAAACATCAATTATAAAGCAGAAGCCGATGAGTTAGGTTTAATGAGTTTACCAGCTTTTAAATTTGAGAACGGCAATGTTGTAAGGGGCTTTGAAGAAGGAAAGATCATGAACGAATTAGGACTGTAGGAGGGGTTGTGTGAAGAAAGAAACCAAAATACAGGTGGAAGGTGAACTCACGTCAGTAGAGAGCGAGATTTATAACCTGGAATATCATCTAGTCATGCTAGATAACGAAAGACATAAGACGAAGAAAAACTTGGAAGAATTAAAGAATCGGAAGCAAGAATTGAAGAGTTATTTATAAGGAGCGGAATGAAAATGGAATTAACTAAATTATTCGAAGTACAAGCAGGATTAAAACAACATATTGGATACAAAGGAAAAGGTAAATTCCCAAAAATGATGTTAGCGATGCTAGTTGAGTTTATGGAATGTGCAAACGATTGGCGTGGCTTCAAGTATTGGAGTGAGAACCCAAATCCAAAAGAAACGCTGCTAGAAGAATATGTCGACGGTCTACATTTTGTATTGGAGACAGGGTTGGATTTGAAAGAACGTCAAGAGATTATGTTTTTGCCTAAACGTATGCTTGTGGACTACGAAAACATTGTTGTTAAAGATAAATATATAGTCATGAAATATAAAAAACTAGTATCAGTAACATTAGAGCTAGAAAAGATAGTGCAAGAGGGATTTGACTATGTTGATTATTTATACATTGAATTATTCGAAAATTATTTGAAACTAGGATACATGTTAGGGTTCACTGAGGAACAAATTGAACAAGCATACATGAAAAAGAATGAAGTGAACCACCAACGCCAGGATAACGGATATTAATCAAATTTGAATTTTGTACAGAATCGAGGAATGAAAATGAGACACACCCGCAATAGACAACTATTTAGATATTCAAGGAACACTCTTTGGTTAATGATGAAATGTCAAGAGATAAAATACTGGAACTCTGTAGAAGATAATCTTGATAAGTCATTCAAGTGGCATCGGGATTGCTATCCGTGGGGACATAATTGGGTAGAATTTGGATATAGAGATTCACATACGTTGGTTAAATCAAAATAGGTTTTAAACAAAAGCGTTATTAGATTATAAAACTAGGGGGAATGAGAAATGAACAAAGTTGAATTTAATCAAAATAGTTTCGGCCAGCAATTAATAATAACCGGTTTAGCGAGATTGGTTGAAGAGGAAGGTTTAACACCACATGAAGCGTTTAATGTTTTAAGACTCATTCAAAATAATACATTTCATGCGTTAGCAGATATGCACAAGGCATACAAAAACAAAAAACAAACAAAATAGTTATTTTGGAGAAAGTGAGGAAAAGAAATGAATACAGTAACAGTTAATATTCAAGCAACAATTATTGAGGGAGCATTAACAGGAGTTTCTGGAAGAGTTGTAGGTTTTGATAGTGAGATGGATATGGTGAGTATTGAGATTGATGAAGATACATTTATTGAAACTAAATCAGGCAACGTTAAGCAAAATTAGTACAAAATTCTTATTTTGGAGGGAAATAGATATGATGAAAGTTTTTAAAATGAATGATTGCGATTGGGTTTGTGCTGAAACTGAAGAACAAGCAAAAGCGTATTACAAGAATGAATGTGGCCTTGAAGATGAAGATATAAACGAAGGGTTCGTCGGGGAAGTCAGTTTGCAAGAAGTTACGTATGTAGACATAGATGAGTTGCCAGAAAGTGAAAAGGACAATTTCCAATGTGGAAGACCACTTGGAGATTCGATAGTAGTCCGCAAGACATTTGAATGGGTAATTAAAAATGACAACATTACAAGCCCATGCATTATAGCTTCAACAGAATACTAAACAAAATCTTTATTTGAGAGGATGACTAAGTTGGAAAGATATAAAGAAATTTCAACAGCTGATTTATTTGAAATGATTGCGAAAGGTAATTTTAAAAATATTTATTGGAAAAATAATAATGACGAAATTGTACCGGCTGGGAATTATAATTTTCGTCTTGATCGATTAGCTAAGGTGAAATGGTTCAAACGTGAAGTAATTGAATAGAAGAAAACTGAACCAAAACGCTATTTAGTAGAAAAGGAGAGAGATAAATAATGAAAATCAATATTAAAGTTGAGACAAAAAAAGAAAAATACTTAGTAGGTGACGTCATTGTTACAAGTTCAGGAGTACCGAAGTTTATTTATAAAGACCCATCAACACGCAAATATTCACTTTTAGATTACAGAATGGATGCCTGGGCTTCAGGTTGCTTTGATACTATAGATGATCTCGTAGAAGACCTAAAAAATTGGACAACTTTCAAGCACTACTCAAAACACGAATATCAATTAGAGTTAGTACCCGTGGGAGTTGAAAAGTGAAACAAAAGGAGTACGTCGTTTATAAAGGTGAATCACTTATATGTATCGGAACCATAAAGGAATGCGCTCAACATATGGGCGTACTTCCTGAGACGATTTACTTTTATAAGACGCCGGCATATCAAAGGAGATTGGCAAAGAGGAAGAAAGCTAGAAATTATATAACTGTTACGGAACTTGAGGAGGATGAGGAATGAAAGCGTCAGTAAGTTTTTTATTAGCACTATCCACGAAATTACAAGAGATTGCAGATAATACAGTCGATGTAGATACAGAAATGGAATTGAATGAGCTTATCGATAAAATCAATGAAAGCATATAAAACTAAACAAAAATTTCATTTTGTAGAAAAGGGGAACGGATATGAAAGCGCAGGATATAAAAGAAGATAAATCACTTTGGGAAAAGATGCATGTTGAAGGTGTAGGAAGAGTGCTTTTAGTTGAAGAGAGTTATTACGACGGAATTATTGAATTGGTAGATAAGCTGACAGAAGCGCTGGAAAAAGGAGCTAATATAAAAACATACAACGATTTAGTTGATAATTGCCAGGGAATTCTTGAGAGGGGATGGAAACCAGAAGCTGTTTATAGATTTATGGAGATACATTCTGGATGGGGCCCTGACAGCATTGATAGTGCAATTGATGAAGCATATAAAAGAGCAGCTAGCAAAAGCTAACTGCTCGCTCCAAGGAACTGCTGTTAGAGGTTCATTCAAATGAGTTTTGGCATACAGCTTATCTACAGTATTGACGGAATATTGAGTTTTATTCAGGGGAGGAAGAGAAATGTTTGGGATAGGAAATCGAAAGAGAATTGAATACCTAGAAAATAAGGTCGATCAATTAACCATAAAAAATAGGAAGTTGCAGGAAAAGTTAGATGAGAAAAGGAGATTATATGATCCTAACTGGAGGAAAGAAATTACAGTATCACCTTACATCTTTGATAAGTACATAAGAAATATAGGGCATCCAGTTGTTGGCGGATTTCATGTCAAATGTGAAGACGGAAGCTATTTTATAGCTAGAATCGATGAGGAAATGAGCGATGGATATATTCGTTATGAAGTAGCATTTGAAGAGCCTCATAAAGATTGTAAAAAATGCGGTGAAACATTTAAAGAAGTTTTAGGGTATCCAAACAACAATCCAGATTTTTGTAGTTTTAAATGTTACAAGGAATTTATCGGATAAAACTCAACAAAATAATCCTTTGAATAGAAAGTGAGGTGAGGATAATGGATGAACAAAAGCAATTCAAACAGATGAAGCAGAACGTATTAGGCCTATGGTTGTCCTTAATCGATGCGTCATTTCATGGAGTCAGTAAAGAACAACAAGAAGCCATTAAGTTTTCAATCAATAAAGTACTTAAAGGAACGGAACTAACAGTTAATGATCTAATTAAAGAATTTAAATAAAAGGAGGAATAACAATGGGCTTAGGAAACCGAGGAATGCATTTCGAGAAGCTTATCAATCTATCGAATGAAATGTACCAACGTGAGGGAGTGGCGCTTATAAACAAGCGTCCGACTCCTGTTAAGGTGTTAAAAAGTGCAGGCGGACGAGTTCTAAATGGATTTTACGAATCTAAAAGTACAGTGGACTATGATGGCGTTTATAAAGGACGAGCTGTTGCATTTGAAGCGAAATCAACACAGAGTCTTACGCGATTTGATTTAAGTAACATTGCGCAGCATCAATTGGATTACCTGGAGAAAGCTGAAAAGATGGGAGCGGTATGTTTCTTCCTTATAGAGTTTAGTAAGGACCAGACAGTATTCTTGGTACCAGCATCAGTAATTCAATCTTATGTAAGGATGTCTCATCAACCGAACGGGAAGAAGTCGATACCAAGAGCAGATTTCGATATTTACGGATACTTAGTAGATCAGACAGAACGAGCACCAGTTGATTATTTAAGATATGTTGATGAATTAGCGGTTTAAATGGATAACGGAACCATGCAGAGTAGATTGGTGGGGGCTACTTTACTAAGCATCGTTCCCTTATTCAACAGATAGATATTAAAATTTCACATACCTTATGTGAATTGAAAATAATAAAATTGAAACAGGGGGATTTACCATGACAACATTTTACCAAAACTTAGGCGAAGAGATTGAAATACTAGAGATTGAATTAAAGGACT
>NZ_JAGDQK010000057.1:0-26724 GCF_017498755.1 Bacillus sp. XF8
AGTCTTCGAAGTAGCGGGCATGTGATGCTTGGTGGATTTTTAATTCGCCTACTTCTACTATGCCTTCTTCTGGCATATATGGGTATTGAATGGATTTCATATTTTTTGTCGTAATTGCCATTTCAACATTACGAATAAGTGTTGCTTCGTCAGAAATGGAAGCAACTTTTGGCTCGAAGTCACACTTCATAACGAATACGAATGGATCGTCAAAGTATTTACGTAGTTTTGCTTGGACAACTAAAAATACACCACCACGTACTGCACTCGTATCAATATATGTATAAACGAGAGGTTCACTCATATCTTTAAAATTCTCTTTCGTTTCCGCAAAGCGGATGCGATTAAATAAATTATAATGCGGGTTTGAATCGAATTCGTGCCCAGTTTCTACAATAAATCGGCCGATTTTTGTTGGGGCTTGTTCGGTTTTTGCATGACGTTCTACTTTTCGTTTAGATATTTTTAATAATTCACCATCTAAGAACTCTTTTAAGGAACTATCTTCATATTCTTCAGCATCTAACGTTTGGAAATGTTTATATCGTTTATCTGCTTGTTCACCTTTTCCTTCTACTTGTACGACATAGAAGGAGAGGAAATTTATTTCAAAATCCATATTTATCACCTTGTTTCATTTCATTGACTCTTATCAGTATAGAGATGGAGAAAACTTTCGTCAATTTAATAAAGTAAAACGAATAACAAAGACTTACTATTTGTTAATTCGGAATATAGGAAGGGGGAGAGCCCCTTCCTTATATAGTTCTTTGTTTTACTAATTAAAATCCATCCTCAAGTGCTGAAAATGGAATGTTGAGTCGATTCTCTACAGTACGTAAACGTTGATTTAATCGATTGAGTCTACGTGTATGACGTTCTACTGTCTGCTGAAGTTGATTTACTTGACGGTTTAATTGATTTACTCTTTGTTCTAGCTCATTTACTCGTCTTTCTAACTGACGGCCGCCACCACCTGGGAATGAAATTGGAATTTGAAATTGTCTGTTTGGATCATAGGGATCAATTTGTTCAGTTTGTTCTATATATGGTTGGTATTGCGGTTGTTCGTCATATTGCCCTTGATAATTATAAGGGGGGTAGGGGATATATGAATTGTAGGGATACATAAACATCCTCCGTTCTCTAAATTTGGTTGAATTCATCATAATGTATGTGTAAGAGCGGATGGATGGCACGGCAAATACCTATTTTGAATAGGGGACTTCACCAAACGTATTTAAGAGGATTTGTGAAGTTTTTTATGAATGATGATTGTTTTTTAAAAAATTCAAAATTATTAATGTATTAAAATTGTTTTTGAATTATTATTTGGTATATACTGGTTAAATAAGAGGAAGATTACAATCTTAACAAACTTAAGTTTTTTAAGTAAATATGTGTAGACATTTCTTAAAGAAAAGAGTAATTTTAATATAGTGGAAATCAAATTGTAATATTTTGTAGTTATATTGCAAAGTCATGTAATCATACATACATAAAATTGAAAACAAAGAGTAGAAGATGTAAGTAAAGGAGAGAGTATATTGTTACGTAAGGTACATAGTTTAGTAATAGGGGTATTATGTGTAGGTGTAGTGAGCGGTTGTAATACAAAAGTAAGTGAGGTTTCATTAGTAAGTGGCATAGGCGAGCATACTGTAGAAGCAAAGACTGGCGTCAGTGACAGTGTAAGTTTAGTTGATGCTAGAAGTGGGAAAGAAGTAAAAAATGTGAATCTAGCAAACTTAGGTTATTTTGAAGATGAGAATAAATTTAAAAAAGAAGTAACGAAGGTTGCTAAGGAAGTTGGAAAAAGCATCGATCAAAAGATGGTTCCTTCACGTATGGCTAGTGATGGAACATGGCAAGAAGGTAAGCCTTCTTATGAGTTAATGGAAAAAGAGCTAGTCGATAAGTTAATGAATGTAGGAATGTGGGATTCTTCATATCAATTGCCGATTGTTGAGAAAAAACCTGTAGCGACACCAGCAGATGCAAGTGGAAGTGGTGCAGTTTTAGGGAGATATGAAACGAACTTAGGTGGTTCTACAGGCGGTAGAATTGAAAATATTCGTTTGTCTGCGAATAACATTAGTGGTGTAGTACTAGGAAAAGGAGATCGTTTCTCTTTTAATGCGTTAATCGGAGATACAACACCAGATAAAGGGTATCAGTTAGGGAAAGAAATTGTTGATGGGAAATTAGTAGATGGTTATGGTGGTGGAGTATGTCAAACATCTTCTACTCTTTATAATGCAGCCGATCAAGCTGGATTAAAAATGGTAGAAAGAACAACACACTCCAAAACAGTAGGATACGTTCCGAAAGGCCGAGATGCTACAATTGCATATCCGTATTTAGATTTAGTATTTGAAAATACAAATGATGTGCCTGTGAAGCTTTATATGAGCATAGAGGGTGGAAAGCTTGTTGCTGAGGTACGTGCAGCAAGATAAGAGTAGTGTTGCCGTTCGTAAAAGCTTGATTACTTCAACTAGCTGTTAGTGGCGGGAGGAAAACTACCACTAATAGCAGTTTCACGTTATCACTATTTGAGCCATTCTTTCTAGTATTTTTCTAGAAGGAATGGCTTTTTGTATACATATAAATCAGTAATGGGAATTTATATGCTGATTAAAAAACTTCTTTTGATAGACTAAAGTAAATAGGTTGTTTGAAAGGAATATTTACAATCAGACATCTATAATTTGATATGAAAACGCCAAGTGAGCCAAATGAGAGTTTGTCCGAATAGATAAAAGTTTTAATAAAAGGTAATAGACATAACTTTGAGGAGGAAGAACTGTGCAATTTATTTTGGAAACGGTAGCGATTGCTGGAATAATATTCATTATTTTGATTTTTGCATTTAGTAAAACGTTAAAAGATGTTAATAGAAGGAAGAAGAATAAAGAAGACAAATGATATATAGAAAAAAGGTGCTTATGTATAGAAAGCACCTTTTTTCTATGAATAACACTTTAAGCTTTTGTATAATTTAAATCCCAGATAACGCCAAAGCAATCTTTCACTTTAGCAAATTTTGCTCCCAAGAATGTATCTTGTAATTCCATAAGTACAGTTCCTTTTTCGATTAATGTATCGTAAATTTTTTGGATTTCATCTTCACTATCTAATTCAAGAGCTAATGAAATATGATTTCCAACTTCAACGGATTGACCTAAAAATGCATCGGATACCATGAAAAATAAACCATCTTTCTTGAAACGAGCGTGCATAATGCGATTATCTACTTCCGGTGGTGTTGGGAAGTCAGCATCACCGAAAGTTTGGATTCCTTGAATTTCTCCTTCAAATACCGATTTATAGTATTCAAGTGCTTCTCTCGCATTTCCGTTGAATGTTAAGTATGGAGTAATTTGTTGTTTCATTTGTAACGCTCCTTTAATGTTTTATTATGTTACTTAAGTAACAGTTTACTTGCTATATTCAGACTCAGCGATCGATCTAACACGATTAACAAAGTCAACTACAACTTGATTTGTAGCAGATTTCATGTATAACTCAGCTTGCTCAGTTAATGGTTGGTTTGTAGCGGTATATTTAAATAATGTTTGAATTTCATCTATTTGTCTCAATTCGTATGTAGCAGTAATATCAAACATATTTGCAAGAGTAAAGCCTGATTTCAATTTTTTGTGTGTGGTTGTATTTATATAATCAAGTGTTTCTACATCATATTCCTGAATTTCTTCGCCTTCTTTATATTTTTGGCGATAAACATTCCCAACAATTGTTTCTGTTTCTTTGAGAGGTGTATTCTCTATCACCTGAGGCATTAACTTTTGCATTTGATCTAATGAACCATCAAAATAAGAAAACAAGTGCTCAATGGGTGTGTGAATGATAATTTCTTCTGTCCAACTTTTCATTTTAGTCCTCCTTTTTGTTTGAAAATAATTCCATGATACAAACAAACGTTCTGTTCGTCAAGTTGTTTATAGAGTTTGATGCTCATTTACAAGTTGAGAAAATTAATTATTCATTGGTATAGTTAGAGTTAAATTTCTTTTCTCCTATAAAATACAATTGTATTACCGCATAAAGAGGTATTGGATGAAGTGAAAAAGAGATTGGTAGAGAAAAATCATGAATTAACAGAGAACGTGAATGGGTTCACAGTAGTGGACCCAAGTGGAATTACGGTGCAGTTTGAAGCAGAGGTAGAATAATGAAAATAAGGAGGAGAGCGGATGGTGAGCTTTCCTCCTTATTTTTTGTATGTAATCGAGGCCAAACAAAACTGAAAAGAGATTTATCCCGCATTAACAGGCAGTAATACTCCCACCTCAAAATTCGGCGGAAGCAAAGAAGTTAGGTGGGAGATAAACTGCCTGTAAAAGCCCGATTGGTTCAACTAATAATCAGTGGTGGATGAAGAAAACCCCCACTGATTAAAGTTTCACTTTATTTTTTACGTATGGTAAATATTTGAGCAAGATGATGGTTCATATGATCAATATAATCTGTAACAAGCCATTCTAAAGTTACTTCCTGTTGGTCTTCTAATCTACATGTAAGTTGCCATTGTTCATTCTTTACATTCGTTAATAATTTTATAATTTGTATATTAATAGCTTCCCATAATTTTAGAATTTCATTTGATGAAAAAGATTGTTGATAATTATGCGCATATACCCACGAATCTTGATCATAACCAGTGAGTGTAATAGCTTCCTTTGAAGTAAGAATATCAACAAAGCGTTTATGGTTTATCGTACCGGAATCACAAAGGTGACCTAATATTTCTTTTTTAGACCATTTTGTTGGGGTGAGTTTTATGTCCATGTCAGAAAGAAGTATCACTTTTTGAGAAGCAGTATGAATTGTATTTTCTAATTGGATTGCTAATGTAGACATGTGAATCCCTCCGATTTCTATAGTAAATGGATGATTACAGCTCAATCCAATATCTTCTTACAATATTCCCGTTTTCTTCGGTGAAGTCACTGTCACGAAGGCCCCTGTTATGTAAAATTGTTTTTTCAGAGGCAACATTCCATTCGTCGCAAACGACAAGAGCTTTGGTAATATCCAATTCTCTTGTTTTTTCTAATGATAAAGCTAATAATTTTGTAGCATATCCTTTGCGCCTTGCGGAAGGGCGTATACCATAGCCAATATGCCCACCAGCATTAAATAAATGTTCAGTTAAACGGTGACGAATATTTACAGCTCCAACAATTTTTTTATTATCTGTGACAAGCCAAAAAGTAGAGTCAGGTACCCAGCCGTTACGGAGATTTTTTCCTTCTGCTGCATCGAGTAAATCTTGAACCATTTTTGGAAAATTAGTAGGATCTTTTGCAATAACCCAAGGAACCATCGTTTCACCACTATTTTTCCATTCTTGATAGAATTCTAGGTATTCTTCTTGTAAGTCAATTGTAGGTTGCACTAAGTAGACATTCATTCTAAATAGACTCCTTTTATGTGTTTTTCGAATATTAAAACAATCTTAACATAATTTGGATGTTAGAGAAATAAAGTACTTGCCAGACATTGATGTTTGTGAATATAGAGATTGTAGATCTAGATTTCCAAATGTTATTCATTGTCTCAATGAACATGTATATGAAAGTTTGTAATACTTATTATACATTTGAAACTTATTTGCAATATTTCACCATGTTTATAATGTTAATTAACAAGAATATACAGATGAAATTCTGTTTATTTTCGTTTAAACTAAAGGTAATATCCTATTAGGAGTATTGATAAATACCACTTAAGATGAGTGTCTAATTGGGTTGTTAAGTAAGGAGGGTTTCCATGATTGATTTACTGAAAAAGATAGGTTTGTCTGATTTAGAAGCAAGATGCTATTTGACGTTACATGAAGAGCCAGATTTGTCCGGGTATGAAGTTGCAAAACGGGTATCTGTTTCAAGAACAAATGTATATGCCGCTTTACGATCATTAACAGACAAAGGGGCTTGCAGGAGTATAGAAGGGGAGACCGTTCTTTATAATGCTGTTCCAATAGAGCAATTAATACGTCTTTTTCAAACTAAATTTGAACAAACTTCGAAAGCTCTTATCAATCAATTAAAATCTCCGCCTAGACCTGCACCTGCTTTTTATAATTGGCAAGGAAGTAATGCGTTAGATAATGCTGTACGTCGCGTTATTGCAAATGCAGAAACATCTATAGTTGTAGATATTTGGTCAGAAGACTTGCACTATATAGAGGAAGCGTTGCTTGTAGCCGAATGTAAAGGAATTAGTGTCATCTTAATTACAATTGGAGCATGTAAAACACCTCTTAAACATGTATTCCAGCATTACAGGGATGAAGAGTGGCCTACTGATGAAAGGAAGTTTTCTATTCTCTGTGATTCTAGTTCAGCTTTAATTGGTAGTTTTGAAGGAGATATTAAGCCATCTGCATTAGAGACGAATCATCCAGCAGTAATTGAAGTAATAAAAAATGCTTTTTACCATGATATGATGATGCAACACATCGAAGAAGATTTTGGGAAAGAATTTCAAAAGAAGTACGGAGAGAATTACCGGAAAATGTTAAGTTATTTCAAAGAGAAAGGTTTGCATGTTTAATAAAGGTAATTGATATTGAAGTTAATGGATGAGTTGTTTAACTAATTTCAACATGAAGAAATGGAAAAGTAACTCCGAAATCTCTAAAAGAATATACTTTTTCACATAAATCAAAAAGAGTCCAATACAAGTGGGCTCTTTTTCGTTTTCTTGATGATATGAAGAAGTTCTATTCATCCCGAATACGTTGCTGTCTATCATAATCGAAAAATTAAACGAAATGCTAATTGTATAAAGTGTTACGACGTGTGTGACGTTTAAATGACATTGAAGGAATATAGAAGTAGTTGTCACAATGCGATTGAGTCCTAGCATGTTTTTTCTGAATTTTATTACAGCTGAAGCAAGTTAATATATTAGGTGCAATCTACATGTAAACGGTGTGTACCACAGTGTAAACATTGGAAAAGGTAACCTTGCAATGGAGTTGTTTCTAAATTAACACTTGAATTATTTGATTTTTCAGATTATTATGTATGGAATAGTTCATCAGGTGAATCGTTATAAAACGATCTTAAATTGTATATGAAATCTGTAACAGAATGATAGGAGAGAATGAAATGAAAGCTGAAACTGAAAATTTGATAATTGCCTTAAAAGAGATACTTCCTGAAACACAAGTAGTAGTAAATGAAACGGTGAGAGAGTTGCACAGTAAAGATGAATCTTATCATGCTAGTAGTCTGCCAGATGTTGTTGTATTTCCAACAACGACAGAAGAGGTTAGTGAGATAATGAAACTAGCAAACAAGTACCAAACACCAGTTGTGCCATTCGGAGTAGGCTCAAGCTTGGAAGGTCATGTGATTCCATATGAAAATGGGATTACAATGGATTTTTCACTTATGAATCAAATATTAGAGGTGAGAGAAAATGACTTTCTCGTTAAAGTCCAACCGGGGGTGACTCGATCGCAACTCAATAAAGAATTAAAAAAGCATGGGTTATTTTTTAGTGTAGATCCAGGAGCTGACGCTACGCTAGGCGGAATGGCTGCTACGAACGCGAGTGGAACGACTTCAGTAAAGTATGGTGTTATGCGTGACCAAGTTCGAGATTTAGAAGTTGTACTCGCAGATGGAACCATTATACATACAGGAACTCTAGCGGCAAAGTCGTCATCTGGTTATCATTTAAATGGTATATTTGTTGGATCAGAAGGAACACTTGGTTGCTTTACTGAGTTAACTTTAAGGGTATATGGAATACCTGAACATACTATGGCGGCAAGAGCATCTTTTCCGACGGTAAATGATGCAGTGGAAGCTGTGATTGATATTTTACAAGCTGGTATTCCGATTGCGAGAATTGAGCTTGTTGATGAACTGTCAATGAAACAAGTGAATCTGTATAGTGAAACAAATTATAGAGAAGAGCCAACATTATTTTTAGAGTTTCATGGAAATGAAGCCGGATTAAAACAAGATATTGAATTTACAAAAGAGATTGCCGAGGATCACAAGTGTAAAAGTATTGAATTTGAAACGGAAACAGCTGCTAGAAATAAATTATGGGAAGCAAGGCATAATCTAGCATATGCTTATGTTCATAGTTATCCGGGTAAAAAACTGATGAGTACAGATGTTTGTGTCCCAATTTCAGAGTTAGCTCATGCAATTCAGTATGCAAAAGAAACTTTAGATTCTGCCGGAATTGTTGGTGGGATCCTTGGACATGTAGGAGATGGGAATTTTCACGTTTTATTAATGGTGAATCCAAATGATAAAGAAGAAATAAATAAAACAGAAATAGCAAATGAAAAAATTGTGTTATATGCCCTTAAATGTGGTGGAACATGTACAGGTGAACACGGGGTAGGGATTGGTAAACAAAAATATCAAGAAAAAGAGCATGGGGCAGCACTTCTTGTGATGAAAAAGATGAAACAAGCTTTGGATCCGAAAAATATTCTGAATCCGAATAAGATTTTTAAAATCCAAGAATAAGGAATGATCTGATGAAAACGTTAGAAGCAATCAGTAACGTAGCAGGAAGATATTTTGCCATTTGGGTTAAAAGAACGCGATATTAATATGCATGAAGAATTCGGTTTTAAACCTACTGAACCAATTGTAATGCCTGACTAAGCACATGCTATGGTATATTTTCATGACCTAGATGGAAATTCATTGGAGTTTATTTGTAAACTTTCATCAAAACCTGAAGATAAACCTGATATGTATTTGAGTGAGTGGGAAAAGTATTTGGAGAATAAAGATTTATCATAATGAGTGAGAAGGAGAGTGAGTATGCACTTTCGTCTGGAGCTATTTGTCGAAGATTTGCAAAAATCTATTAGGTTTTATGAGGAAATCCTTGGTCTGGCATTCTCAAAAAAGAATGAGACTGGTGCGACGGTTAAACTAGCGAATTTTGCTTTATTACTAACTCCTGATTATATTCTTAATGAAAATCATTATTTAAAAAAGGGAGGGCTTAATCCAAAAGGTAAGGGTGTTGAGGTTATCATAGTTTTTGATAATATCGAACAATTATACCAACATGTATTAGAAAAAGATTATCCAGTAGAATCTAATCTTAAATCTCAATCTTGGGGAATGAAGGATTTCCGTATTGTAGACCCTGATGGTTATTATTTAAGGTTAACCTCATATTGAATTTTTTCCTATTTGAAGTTATTATACACTAATACTTAGATTTAAATAACTATATTGTCACTTTACATTTCTCGTTTTGGGGACACTTCAAAATACTAGATTGATGTGCATGGGGCACCATACCAAAAAAAGAAAATTGTCTGGCATTCATTATATGATTTGTGACTCAGACTGGGAATCAGATTTTGAGTCCTTAATTTATTGATGTTAGCTCTTTTGGATTTCGTGAGGAATACTAGGAGAGGGGAGAGTTAATTTCTGTATATTAAAATCCTTCTCTATTATTTGTCTTTTAAACAAGATGATTATTATTTCTATTTTTTATGCTCAAGATTCAATTCTGTAAAATAAAAATTCAAAGAACTAAAATTAGTCTATACAAAAGCATACGGTGATAATTAGCTTGAAGGTAATATTATTTTAGTAATTCTACATACTAAAGAGCATAATGTAAAAAGGAGTTTGCTCTTATGAATGAAAAATTGAATCAAGAATTGAAAAGTAATTTAGATGATACAATTTTACCTTTAACTTCTCTTGGTAATGGAAGTAGCATCGAAGTTGCATCCCACATCTATTGTTTATGTATAAAAATTGTTAATGTATGTTTTGTTGGTGATTCTACAAAGCCAAACGAATGGGTTCTAATTGATACGGGAATGCCAAAATCAATGAATCTCATCATAGATTTTGCAGAAGAAAAGTTTGGGAAACATAGTAAACCCAAAGCAATTATTTTGACTCATGGTCATTTTGATCATGTTGGTTCTGTGAGTGAATTAATAAAAAAATGGGATGTTCCAGTTTATGCACATAAGCTAGAAATCCCCTATTTAAATGGTGAAAAAGACTATCCAGATCCAGATGGATCTGTGGAGGGCGGATTGGTAGCGAAAATTTCTCCTTTGTTTCCAAATGAGGGCATTGATTTAGGTAAATGTATACATGAGTTGCCTCCAGATGGTAGTGTTCCCCATATGCCTGGATGGAGTTGGATACATACACCAGGGCATACTCCTGGACATATGTCTCTGTTTCGAGATGTAGACCATTTTTTAATCGCTGGAGATGCTTTTGTTACAGTAAGGCAAGATTCATTATATAAAGTATTGATTCAACAAAAAGAATTAAATGGTCCACCAAGATATCTGACTACTGATTGGGAGAACGCCTGGGAGTCTGTAAAAATACTTGAGAAGTTGAATCCTAAATCTGTAGTGACAGGGCACGGCCTACCTATGTTTGGGGAAGAATTAAGAAATGGATTGCGTCATTTAGTAAAGAATTTTGATAAAGTAGCTATTCCTGATTACGGAAGATATATTTAACAATAATCATTATATGAAATATTAAAAGCCTAAATTTCTTACTTAATTTACAATAGAAGTAGTTTATTTATTAATAAATTAAAGTTTCCATAAAAAGGAGAGACGATGTGTCTCTCCTTTTTATGGAAACTTAATTCGTTTTAACATGTATAAATATTGATTTTCTTCTTAAAATATAGCTAGAAGACATAGGCAAGAGAAGGAAATATGACAATTTTTAATAAAAAAGTTATGTATTCCTCCAAAGTCTATTCTGGTCTCTTTTTTATAACTAGGAAAATGATTGCTGTAGTACAAATAAATATAAAAGATATTTTTAGAAAATGTTAAAAAAGGAGGCATGTGATTATGAAAGCTGTAACCTATCAAGGGCCAAATCAGGTACAGGTTAAACAAGTTGATGATGCGAGATTAGAAAAAAAAGATGATATTATTGTAAAGATTACTTCAACAGCCATTTGCGGATCCGATTTACATTTATACCAAGGTAATATGCCTTTACCTCCAGGATACATTATCGGTCATGAACCAATGGGGATTGTTGAAGAGGTGGGGCCTGATGTCACTAAAGTAAAAAAAGGAGATCGTGTTGTCATCCCCTTTAATGTTGCTTGCGGGCATTGTTTTTATTGCCAACATGAAATGGAAAGTCAATGTGATAACTCAAATCCTCATTATGATTCTGGTGGATACTTTGGTTATACAGAGAAATTTGGTAACCATCCAGGTGGTCAAGCTGAATATTTAAAAGTTCCTTTTGGTAACTTCACTCCCTTTGTTATACCAGAATCATGCGAGCTTGAGGATGAGTCACTACTTTTTTTATCTGATGTTTTACCGACAGCCTATTGGAGTGTAATAAATGCAGGTGTAAAATCAGGCGATACTGTTATCGTGCTTGGTTGTGGACCTGTTGGATTAATGACACAAAAATTTGCTTGGATGAAAGGTGCCAAGCGTGTAATTGCAGTTGATTATTTGGATTATCGAATAAGTTATGCAAAAAAGATTAACAATGTTGAGGTATTTGAGTTTACAAAATACCCAGATATGGGAGAATATTTAAAAGAAATTACGCATGGTGGAGCGGATGTGGTCATCGATTGTGTAGGTATGGATGGAAAGAAATCGCCTTTGGAGTTTCTTGAACAAAAATTAAAATTACAAGGGGGAACCCTCGGTCCTATACAAATTGCTACAAAAGCCGTACGAAAATATGGAACGGTCCAAATGACAGGTGTTTATGGTGGCAACTATAATGCATTTCCACTAGGTGCATTTTGGGTTAGGAATATTAACCTTAGAATGGGACAAGCCCCGGTCATTCATTTTATGCCGGAATTGTTTGAAAAAATAACAAAAAATGAATTTGATCCAAAGGAGATTATTACACACAAACTCCCTCTTGATGAAGCGAGTTATGGTTATCAAATTTTTAATAATCGTGAAGATAATTGTATAAAAGTTATTCTGAAACCTTAAAAGTCCGTCCTTTCTCATTAATCCTTTTTAATTATTCTTTATGTTAAAGATAAGATTCAATTCCAAGATCTTATCTTTTTTATTTTGAAAAATAAATACTGAATGAATTTTGAATATAAATATAAATAGTTTAAATGTGGCTTTAAAATAAAGTCACGATGCTTGTAAGAAAGACGCGAAGTTTTGAATAAAGTTGCGACGTTTATAAAAAAGATGCGATGCTTTATCTTTTCAATTAATGTCTCTTTAAAAATATGTTTTAGACTATATAAAAAAATATCAAACTGTTAAAAAATAATTGTAGACCAAAAAGATATTTTTAATCAAACTTTATTCCAAACTAACAGCAAGTAGAAAGTAATCAAAATTTTTTCAAAATAGTTTCTTTTTACTTTTCACTAAATAAGGATTTACAAAAAATTTTTGAGTAAATCTTATTCCTATCCAACAACAGAGTATGTTTAGTGCGTATTTCTTTTGGGAAAACTAAGAATATACATTGGTGGAAAGGATACGATTTAATGGCTATTAAAACCGATAATACAAATCATTCAACCCCTTCTGTCTACTTGACCCGTAATCTATGGTCAGGCATCTTATTTGGACTAGGATTAGCGGCTTTTATAGATGAGACTATTTTTCATCAACTATTGCATTGGCATCATTTCTATGACAAATCCACAACAGATATTGGAATGATTTCAGATGGCCTTTTTCATGCTTTTAGTTGGTTTGCAACGATTGGTTCATTGTTCATGGTTGCTGATCTTCGCCGTAGAAATGCATTTTGGTTGAAAAGATGGTGGGGTGGAATAATGCTTGGAAGTGGTGGATTTCAATTATATGATGGTACAATTCAACACAAGCTAATGAAAATACACCAGATTCGATACGTAGAAAATGTTCTCATCTACGACGTGATATGGAACATAGTTGCGACTGTAATGATCTTAATTGGCATTTTACTAGTTTTTCAAACAAGAAAAGAATTAAAACTATTGAGAGGTAAAGTTTTAAATGAACAATAATCATCTTCATCATGAAAACGGAAATTTCTTGGAGTTCCTGTTGTTATTATTGATTGTAATTATATTAATGATTTATATCATAGCTACAGTCTTATCAAATCGTCATCACAAACGATGGCCGTTACATCGAACTGTCTTCTGGATTTTAGGAACTGTTTGTGTGGCTACAGCAGTTGTTAGTCCCTTAGCCCATCGTGCTCATATTGATTTCACAGTGCACATGCTAGGTCATTTACTCCTTGGGATGCTCGCTCCAATTTTTATGGTACTAGCCGCCCCGATGACTCTTTTCCTGCGAACGCTCAATGTGAAAACAGCTCGACGTCTTTCAAGTGTACTAAAGAGTAGACCACTACAAACACTTAGTAATCCAATTGTCGCAACCTTACTTAATTTAGGTGGGCTATGGATTCTCTATACGACGAACTTATACTCGATGACGCATCAAAATATATTTCTTCATTTGTTTATACACCTTCATGTTTTTATTGCAGGCTATCTGTTCACCATATCAATGATTTATATTGATCCAGCACCGCATAGTTATACTTATATATATAGATCAATTGTTTTAATAGTTGCATTGGCCGGTCATGGGATATTATCAAAATATATTTATGCTCACCCACCTACTGGTGTAATCACTGCGCAGGCTGAAATAGGAGGCATGCTAATGTATTATGGTGGGGACTTAATTGATATAATTCTTATATTTATTCTTTGTTTACAATGGTTTCGGGCCAGCAGACCGAGAACCAAAGTACATGAGTCAGTAGGTTCTTAAACATTACCAGCTTCTTTTTAGTTAAAGACTTCTAAATGAGTTTTGATCAAACTTTATTCTAAACCAACACTAAATCATTAACACATCTCCTGTCGAGCTAACTCAATTAAAGAAGTAACCAGATACGATTTGGTTAAAAGAAGTCGATAGTATTGCTCTTCAATTAACATTGAAAAATCTCGCAGATGCTATTCTACGATTCAAATCTAGAAAGAATAAAGTTTCATCTACAAAATCAAGAAAACGAATGAAAATATTGCTATTGTAGACAACAAAATGAAATTACCTAAATTTGACCTGGTTCGCTTTGACAAAAGTTGTGAAGTAAAAGGGTGTATCTTACATGCAACGATTCGGCGCAACCCAAGTGGTAAATATTTTGTATCTAACTTTGTCGAGACAGAGGTACAAGAAATGCCTAAAACTAATGTTGGACTAAAAGATTTTGCGATACAGGAAAGTCCCCACATGACTTTAATCCACCTGTAGGTATGGAATGAAAGTATCGCAAAATCTGTAATCCCCTTACTTAATCGATATAGAAAATAAGCATCTTAAACTTCAATTATGATGGGAAGAATCATTGGTTTTCTTTTTGTATGTGAATATATAAAGTTGCCCAGTGTTTCCCTTAACTTTCTTTTTAAAACATTCCATTGGCTAATATTAGCCTTTTTTAAATCATTAATAGTTTCAACGGTTAGTTGATTGATTTTCTCTAAAAAATCTTCTGAATCGCGAATATATATAAATCCACGAGAAATGATGTCTGGACCAGAAATTATGTTCTCGTCTGTTTTACTAAGAGTAATAACTATTACAAGCATACCATCTTCAGAAAGCTGTTTACGATCGCGTAAGATAGCGTTTCCAACATCTCCAATGCCTAATCCATCTACATATATATTACCAGCAGGTATTCTTCTAGTTTGATGAGCAATCTGATTCTTAATATCGACAACTTCACCATTGCTAATGATATAGATGTTCTCTTTCTTAATACCCACGGACTCTGCTAACTGGCTATGATGATGTAACATTCTAAATTCGCCATGAATAGGAATAAAATATTTAGGTTTCATTAAAGTAAGCATTAATTTTAATTCCTCTTGATATGCATGTCCAGAGACATGCATTCCTGTTGAACTTCCTAATCCATAAATGACATTAGCTCCCAAGCGAAATAAATTATCTATAATTCTTGAAACATTGCGTTCATTTCCTGGTATAGGAGTTGCAGATAAAATAACAGTATCATCAGGTAAGATATCTACTTGTCGATAGCTTCCACTGGCTAAACGAGCTAGAGCTGCCATAGGTTCACCTTGACTTCCAGTACAAAGAATAGCTACTCTTGTTGGATCCATTCGGTTGATTTCATTTGCTTCAATTAACATTCCTTCAGGAATATCTAAGTAACCTTGTTCCAAGGCAACAGAAACTACATTTACCATGCTTCTCCCCAGTAAAGCAAGTTTTCTATCTGTTTTTAAAGCGGCATCTACTATTTGCTGCACACGATTCACGTTGGATGCAAAGGTAGAGATAATAACTTTTCTACGCGCCTTGGTAAACGCTTCTTCAATTCGATCACCTACTGATTGTTCTGAAGGAGTAAATCCAGGACGTTCAGCATTAGTGCTTTCCGAGAGTAAAGCTAAAACACCATTGCATCCGATTTTAGCCATTTTATGAATATCTGGATATTGATTATTAATAGGAGTTAAATCAAATTTGAAGTCGCCTGTATGAACTACTGTACCTTCTGGGGTATGAAAAGCAATTCCAAGGCAATCAGGAATACTATGATTGGTTTTGAAAAATGTTAGATTTATCTGTCCAAAATCAATTAATGAATCAGAATCAATAACAAATAACTGCGTTAGATTTTGAAGTTTATGTTCTTTTAATTTGATTTCAATTAATCCTAAGGTTAATTTCGTTGCATAAACTGGTACATTCAATTGTTTTAATAGATACGGAATACCTCCAATGTGGTCTTCGTGTCCATGTGTAACGACTAAACCTCGAATTTTATCCTTATTTTCTTGCAAATATGTAATATCAGGTATTATCAAATCTATTCCTAATAAGCTTTCATCTGGAAACTTAGAACCGCAATCAATAATCACAATATCGTCTGAATATTGTATTGCATACATGTTTTTTCCTATCTCATTAACCCCACCTAAAGCAAAAATGGATAGTGTATTTTGTACTGTACTCAAAATGAATATCCTCCTTTTTGAAAACATCCAAGCTTATTTGAATCCATATAAAGATTTTCTAATTTAGATTTATGACCAACCATATAAATGGTTGGTCATAATAATCTCAAAGCTCCATATCTTTTAATCCCGGACTATGCTCATTTGGCATTTCAGGAAGTTCTGGTACAGGAAAACCTTTTGGTGGCTCCGTTACACTTAACATTCCTTTGTTTCTACTTGGTGATTCACCTTGGAAGACCTCTCCGATTCTTGTTTCATCCAACCTAAAATTAAATTGAGCATTATGAAATCCCATTTCTACGTACTTTCTACACTCAGGATATTTATTGATATCGTAGTTTGGTACTGGGAAGAGTTTTCCCCATTCAACGCCTAAAGTTTCTAATGCTTTCGCAAATGCATTTTGATGTGCATTATCACGCACAATTAAAAAGGCAAGTGTTTCACGAAAAGTTTGATTTGAGCTCATTTCATAAATCCTTGTCTTTTGAAGTACACCAGTTGATTCAAGAACTAGGTTATCCATTAAATCACTAATTAGATTTCCATGACTGTATACCCACGATCCGTTCCAGGGGTTACCGGCTGCATCTACTGGCAATGAGCTTTGAGCACCTACAATAAAATGGTGAGGATTTGCATGTTTAACCGCCTCATCAAGCGGTGATTCATCCATACCTGCATTACCTGGCGTAGTCTCACCAGATCCATTTAATAATTGATTAATTGTATTCTGAACGAGCTCTACATGACTAATTTCCTCAAGAAAAACACCTCGAAGTAAATCACGATATTGCTTCGCTTTTCCTCTAAAATTTGAACTTTGAAAGAAATATTGCATCATCGTACGCATTTCACCAAAATGTCCGCCAAGTATTTCTTGTAAGACCTTCGCAGCGGCGGGATCTGGTTTGTCTGGTTTAATAATATTAATCAATTCTTCTTTGTAATAATACATAAAAAATACCTCTCTTTTTTGAGATAAACAACAACTGTTATATTTCCCAAAGGCAGGGGATTTATTACTATATTGCTTTTATATTCTAATTATTTATTTACAAAAGATAATTAATAAAGAACATACTCTGCTTTTTGTAAAAAGCAGAGTATGTTCTTATGTATCAAATGGAATTCGGTTTATATTTTTAGTTTTTAAAGAGGTTGTTGTTGATCTTGTGCTACGTCTAGAGCTGTTTGTGTAGTCGCTAAATCTACTTGTAGTTGTTCTTGTACATAAGTTGGGTGGTAATATCCTTTATCAACCATATATTAACTTACTTGTTTATGTATATCGATTGCATCCTGTAAAAGTTGACGTAATACTTCACGAGTTTGATCAGATGTAACTTCTGTACTTGTATATGTATAGATTCTTACAACTGTTTTAGAACCAAATAACAGATCTATTGTGATAACCTGATCTGTCATAGGTCCCATACCTGTGATATTTTGTATAAATTCATTCATTTATTTCATGAACATCTTTTGTGTTAGGGGCTACTTGCTTACCATTCCTTTGAGATATGAATTCAAGTAGAGAAAAGAAGAGGATTAGGAGTATAATGCAATCATTTCAAATAAACCCTGTTATGAAAAGCTATTAGAACAGTTCCTCTTCTTGCTCTCTCAACCATATTTTAATGAGAAAGGGAAAACTTATACTCAAATTCCGAAATAAAAAATACCATAAAAAGGAATAATTGTTTTTCCATGTTTCGTAGCATATTAAAAACATAGGAGGTGATACAATATGGCAAACAACAAGAGCGGAAATCGTAATGAATTATTGGTTCAAGGTGCTGAAAGCGCACTTGATCAAATGAAATATGAAATTGCGCAAGAGTTTGGTGTACAACTTGGTGCAGATACAACTGCTCGTGCGAATGGTTCTGTTGGTGGCGAAATTACTAAGCGCCTAGTAGCATTGGCTGAACAACAACTTGGTGGTGGATTTACTCGTTAACTTCACCCTAAGATAGAAAAGATTAGGGCAAGCGATATTGTTGATTATTGGAAGCATAGCACATTACAGTAGTTAGCATATACATCTTTTCCATGTTGTCTGTATTTAATTTATAAAATAAACTCTCATAACGAATGCATTTGTACTCAAAGATTGTTAATAATTTTAAATAATAATCTTTGAGTATTTTATTTAAAAAATTCTTTTCGAGATTACAAACATATACTTTGTGGGGAAGGTGTTTCCCATGAATCATAAAAAATCCTTTTTAGGAACAAATATACTTAAAAAATGCTTTTCAATATTGAAAAGCATACTGACTATGATCTTTATAAAAGGGAGGCATATTAAAATGGGTGTATTAAGTGGAAATCCTCAAAATGAACCTTTACATTATGGAGAAGTATTTGATATTTGGAGTTATCTTCTTGCTGCACAGGGAGCAGTTGCTGGCCATCAGGTTTACATTAACCACACGGGTGATGAAGATTTAAAGAAGTTCTTAGAAAACTTAATTGAGAATGATATGACTTCTGAAATAGAAGAACTAAAAGCACTTCTAAAGGTAAACGGTGTAGCTTTACCACCAGCACCTCCAGAAAGACCAGTTGCTTCTATTGAAGATATTCCTCCTGGAGCACGTATCAATGATGCTGAAATTGCAGCAGCTGTTTCTGCAGGTCTAGCGGCAGGATTAGTAACTTGTAGTCAAGTAATGGGAAAATGTCTTCGTGAAGATGTAGGAATGCTTTTTGGACAATTTCATATGAAAAAAGCACAAGCTGGGGCAACTTTACTACGTCTAAGTAAGAAAAAAGGCTGGATAGTTCCTCCACCATTACATGTTAAAAATACTGAACAAGCTTAATAAAAGAAGTGGCTGAAAGCCACTTCTTTTATTAAGCTTTATTCTTTGCATCATTTTCCTTTTGAATGGATCTTACTTTTTCTATTTCAGAACGGTTTAAATATTCATGTGAGATCTCCATAGCATATCTATCTTGATGCATATTAGTTGATTCTCTTGAATCTTCATCTTCATGTAAAACAGCTTTTTTCATATAGATATGAAAGAATATTTCCACCACACTAATAAGCAAAGCAGACCAAAATGCAGAAAAACCAATATTACGAGTTAAATCTATATCTGTTAAAAAATAGGTTAATACCCAAATTCCTAAAAAACTCAACCCAAAATCAGTAATTGTAGCAACCATGTTCCCATACTTAGATAGAACAAATAAATCTCCAATTAAATAGGCCGATCCTGTAATTATTAATGAAATAAGTAATATTCTTGGAAGTGAAATGTCCTGGAAAATCCCTAAAATCATCAATAATACGGCACTAATAGCGATATATTTAATTAATAATGCAACAATATGTTTCATAAATGATCCTCCTATCTTTTAACTTTCGTGTAGGAATAGTACTTTTCAATAAAAATGGGTTGCACTTTCATAAAGCACAACCCGTTTCATTGTGTTCAGGAGGTTTGTTCATTACATGATACTCATATGGCATGAAATTTTTTCGTTCTCCTACACAATACTATTTTGTGGAATATAAGTATGAATTATGTGTTAAAACAGTAAATAGTAATACCAAAAAAAGGATTATATATTTTCGAATGCTATTTTACATATTAAAGTGTGAAGGAGGTGACATAGCATGTCAAACAATAACAGTGGAAGCAGCAATCAATTATTAGTACGTGGAGCTGAACAAGCTCTTGACCAAATGAAGTTTGAAATTGCACAAGAATTTGGTGTGCAACTTGGTGCAGACGCAACAGCTCGTTCAAACGGATCTGTTGGTGGTGAAATCACAAAACGTCTAGTAGCATTAGCTGAACAACAATTAGGCGGTGGAGTTACACGCTAACTTGATATAGTAAATGGATATTAGGGAGAGATTATTTATCTCTCCCTTTTTATTTATATTTAGAATAAATTAATAATATATTTTGTGTATTGTATGTTCGTTCATACTAGAAAAAGAAAAATGTAGCTTTGAAATAAAGTTGCGACGTTTTAAAAAAAGATACGATGTTTTGAACAAAGTCACGATGTTTCTAAAAAAGATACGATGTTATTGTTAAATGACAATAAAGTCTTTAAAAAACAATAAAGTTGTTTAATTCTTATTGGACTAACGGAGCAGTTTAGTTAAAAAAGAATGCTGTTTATTTAACATCTTAGGGATTACCTAAGTATCCAATACGATGCTTTAAAGTTTCGATTAGTTCAAATATAGTTAGTTAATAACCTTAAAGAAATAGAGAGTACTTATATGGTAAAATAATATAAAAATTCAATTTAAAGGAGGTATTAAATGAAGTGGCTATTAAAAACCTTAAAACCAATGAATATTCCGAATTAGAAGGGGAAGCCTATTTCGAATTATTTGATCAAAATATTCTGGTATACATAGACCAAGATGCAGATATCGAATACGCAGAACTATGTATAACATACTTAAATTCTTTAAGTGAGGAACTGATAAATAAACTTTGTAAAGCATCTATTAGATACTGTAATGAATTTCTTGATGATATAGGTGAAGATATTATAGAATTTTCTAAACTGACAGATGTTCTACCCCATATTACACCAAATACTATATGTATTCCGAATCCTAAAAATAACTCTGAACCTGTCATTGATTTAGAATTAAATTGCACATGGGAAGAAGAACATGGTATGGAATGGATCATTCGCAGTGGGAAAGTTATGTATGTCGGAGCATTTAATGGAATAAATCCATATGGGGATTGTGATATCGGAAAAGATTGGAATTATGCTTAATGTATGATTTCATAGAAATGTAATCAAAAAATATACTAATTTTCTTATTAAACTAAAAGGTGCTTTTGTTTAATAGATTTAAACATCTTTATTATCTTTTAATGTGAATAAATTTGTATAGTTCAATATGTTATTAAGCAACTTTATTATTTCTATACAGTTATTATTTGTTGTAGCTTTGAAATAAAGTCGTATTGTTTATAAAAAAGATGTACCGTTTTTAAGAAAGTTATACCGCTTAGAAAAAAGTTGCATCGTTTTATTCCTTTTCGATTGAAGAATCCTAAATGTGTTTTAATCAAACTTTTTTATAAAACTACACGTTGTTCAACAATCAGGCCATATTCTAAAATAATTAATTGTGAAAATATCGGAAATTTGAGATGATTTGGGTAGAAGAGCTAAAATTAAAAATGTAATACAGGATGTGTATTACTATAGATATCATAGAAGGGGGAGGGGAAATATAGTAAATTCATGGGGACGACCTAGAATAAAAATCCAAAAAACAAAAAGTGAATGGATTTGGGATATCATTGGATATTCTTTTTTCTTAGGATCAATAATTTTTTTGTTCACCATTTGGGGAAGATTACCCGAGGAAGTACCGGGACATTATAACGCAGCTGGGGTTGTAGATCGTTGGGGGTCAAAGTGGGAACTTTTGATTCTACCAGGAATAGGGGTATTCATACTTCTTTTAATGCAGACTTTAGAAAAGTTTCCAGAAGTTCATAACTATCCACAAAGACTTAATGAATCGAATGCTAAGCAATTTTATTTAAATAGCCGAAAACTGATTAATCAATTAAAAAATGTTTGTTTCGTTATTTTTGCTTTAATCCAATTTGAGTCAATTTCAATAGCTTTAGGTTGGAGAAGCGGTTTTGGTAAATTATTTTTACCGATAATAATTATCGGGACAGTGATTCCAATTGTTATAGGAATAATAAGGCAACGAAAAATTAAATAATACGGGCTGAATAAACAATCTAATTTATGTCGTTATTTCGATATCGGGCGCTTTAATGGAGTAAAGATAACAAAAATTATCAAACTTTTAGATGAAAAATATATCTTAATCTGTTGTAGAGGAATCCATTTTGATTAATCTTTATTCAAAATAAGTTCTTTTTGTGTACCTGAAAATGCAGGTTTATACAAAATATTCAATCGAACTTTATTTCAAAGCAACAGTAATACAAGAAATTAAAGATAATATTATACTTTTAATTAAATTACGGGAAGAAATGAAAAGAGCAATAAAAGTAGAAAAAGAGCCACATAATGTATGGCTCTTTTTTGCTTTTTCTGCTTTATTATTAAGAATTAAAATGTTTCTCCATGCTCTCTTAATACGTACTGTATTGAATTGTTTTCTAGCTTTAGAGCGAATGTTTCTCCGTGTTCTAAGGTCTTTGGTGTTATATTTGTAGAAGTAAAACTAAAAAGTACTACTAATCCTAGAGTGATTCCTAAAAATTGAATGGCTTTTTTCATTATTTTAGTGCCTACTTTTCGCGTAGTTTTTCTTCGGCTTCGTGAGGCTTGTAGAAATATAGGCTTGCTTTGTCTGGTTGATTAGAAGAGTAGAATTTTAAAGCCAGTTGTTTAGAATAGTCATGAACGAACCCTAATTTTTTAGCTAATTTCTCTCGAAATCATAACTGCTGGAGTGAACTCCAAGTCAATGGTATTTATAAAGTTATGATTTAAATTCTCCTTCACCTTTCTGCCCGTTAGTTCAGTAACTTCAACAAAAAGAGTGTCAATCCTTCTTGGATCAATACCCCGATACTAAGCTAATTTTTAACATCTTACATATTTACGTTTGAAACCAAGCCTCCCTCTATCAATTTCTTTATGAATACTTTCGTAAGCATTTAGAAAACTGCTTTTTTTCATGTCCCGTTTTACTTCTACTGTACCTACTTCCTTTGCGGTCTCGACTGCCTTTTCATGTAGCGGCAAATATGAAATCCCCACGGTGTATAGAAAATTATTCATAGCGGATTTCGTTCGTTCTGGCGAATCATGAATCGTATTTTTCACAATTTCAAGCATATTGGAAATCCTGCTTTCGGAAAATTCATTGTCTAGGCGATTCCCTAAAAGCCAGCAGTAGCAACTCCAGCCTGCTGACATTCTCAGCTCGTCACCGCTTGCAATCCATTTATCAGCAATGTCTTGTGCAAAATCTGACTCTGATAGAGTTACTGCCACCACATAATCGGACAGCATATAAAAATACGCCCCATCCATCCAACGATCAAAATCCGACTCACTCATAGCTTTTGGGTTTGCAATAATGCCTGCAAAGTACATTGCATCGTAGTTACCTGTGGAATAAAGCTCTTCAGCTAAACGTTGATTTATTTTTATTTTCTTTGCGATTGGTTTCATAGCACCTGTAGCTACGCCAAAAAGCGGCTCGTGCGCACCATTGGATATGTACATTTTTTTAGTTCGTTCCTTACCGAGGGCTTCAAGCTCCTGCATAACTGTTTCGAAATCCATAGTTTTGCACTTCCTTCCTTAATATTAAGACTCTTTTAATTGTAACCAACTAGTTTATATTCTTTATCAAGTCTTCCGTACTTCTCAATTTTACCATTAAACTTATTCAAGTAGGATGTCTACTGCCTATAATTCCTCAACAATTCGGCCCGATTGTTGAATAGAATGACTCGCATTTTTTTTAACAACTTTATTATTTTTTAAACGACTATATTGTAAATTAAACAACTTTTTTGTCACTTTACACTAATATTACTATTGTTAACGGTAGTCCTATAACAGCCATAAGCAGTGGATCCATAGAAGATCTCCTTTCTATGTAGAAATACATATTTTCATTCGGTTTTTACTCTATTATAAAACTAAAAAAGGGGTACCGCCACACCACCATCTTTAGTCTACTCTTAAGTTGATGGATGTGGGGTAGCAACACATGCTCATCAAGCTAATATTTTGAAGTACCCCATACCCATCAAGCTAACAAATGAACATACATCAAAACGAAAAAACGGTAGTTGTTCTATCTAAAATATAGAATGACTATCATTTTTTGTTCATAAAAATGGAGAACATAATTCGTATTTTACGAAGAATTACAATTCGTTTCTTCAAGGTTAAGTTCTTTGTGATAGCGAATTAGTTAGAGAGTATGCTGAATGTGAGGTGAATAGACATGCAATTGGTTTTTAAAATTACATATCATTGTATGGGTTCTGGTGCAAAGATTATATCTATTAGTAAGAGGTAAAGGTTCTGGTGCAATAATAGCTTAATAGAAATATAGAATAGCGATATCCTGTTGATTTTAAAGATTAGGCAGCTAATCGGGGTTTCGCCAACATTTTAACGGAAATATACGCTAAGCCAATATTCAATACAATAAAGCCAATAATTCCTTCCTCTAAGGGACTATCGGCTATTAGTCGCTTGCTCATGTAGCTTTAAAATTAAGTCATACCGTTTTTAAGAAAGTCGTACCGTTTTGAAAAAAGTTTAACCGTTTATAAAAAAGTTAAATCAAAATAGTTGAAGAAGAGTTACAAAAAAGATCAATCTTTTTTATAAAAGGATAATCCGATTAGTTAGATAAACAGCAGTATAGGAGGATTATTATGACTGAAGATTTTTATTGCGATCAAGTATTGAGTGGTAAAATCCAAATAAATAAGGTGTTGGAGACAGAAAATGTATTAGCCTATTACCATACAAAACCTTTTTATCCAGTACATATTGTTGCAATTCCTAAGAAACACATACCTTCTCTAATTACATTAGAAGAAAGTGATAATGGATTATTACTTGAACTACTGGGGGGTGATTAAACAGGTTGCGACTATGGTTACAGAAGAAAATGGAGCTTGCAGAGTTATTACCAATATAGGAGATTATCAGGACTCAAAACATTTACATTGGCATATAGTCTATGGAAAACCATTGAGATAGTATCCAAAAAAGCTCACTTCATATCTATTTTAAGATAAGAAGTGAGCTTTTTTGGGGGTAACCCGTTTTTTTTGCCAGAATTACACTTAGATTGCTAAATATGATATGGTGACCCCCAATAACATAAAAAACTTGCTTTCATAAGGTTTTTGTAATTTTTTTGCATATAAATCTCTCTCGCATTAAACGTTAATTTCTGATAGTATAATATATAAAAATAATGAATGGAGCCTTATTAATGAAAAATTATAAAAAAGCTAGTAAATGGTTTCATTTTCCCTTCAATTTCATAATGTTTATAGCTTCAATAGTTGTATTCATTATTAGTATCATAGATTATAAAACCTGGATCTTTTCTTGTACATTTCAGTTACTCTCTATTAGCTGTTTAATTTCATGTTATAAAGAAATTAAAATCAAAAAATCCGAGTGATTTTCAATTAAAGAGAGAAATCCCCATGCCCATCAACCTAAGAATTCAAAGTACCCCTACTACGAAAATTTTATTATTTTTACAGTTATTTATAATAATTTCGCTCATTTTTTCGTTTTGGGGATTTTTTTAAATATTAGCTTGATGGCGATGGGGCGGATCCCTATAAAGAAAAGACACTCTTATGAGTGTCTTTTTAAATTAATACTTCAGGCTAAAATTTGTAGTTGAGATAGAACCGATAGTGTAATTATCATTGTATTCTACTGAAGCTGTGAATTTCTTGTTTTTATCATTTTTGATATGACCACTTATAAATACCGTCGCTAAATCATTTGAAGGAAATCTGTGACCAGTAATAGTTACATCTAGGTTTTCTTTTTCTTTAAAGTAATCAATAGTTGTTTCTTTTGCTTTATCTACTATTTGTTGTTCTTTATTGTTTTGGTCCATGTTACACCCTCCAATTATTATAATTATAAAGATAAATAACGCAAAAAAGGTATATTTTCGGATTTTTATTTCCATATTTACCCTCCGTTAATGTTATTCTATATTTAGAATATACTAAATCTTGTGGGAGGGGAATACTTTGAGTAATAAAGATACAGAGCAAGTATCGGATTTAAGTTTTTATCGAATGGCTAAAGATGCGTATATGACAGATGAAGAATTAGGAACAGAAATTACAGTGAAAAATGCTGATAAAGAGACTTTACAAACATGGAAAGTAGGCGAAAAATTCCATGACAAACAAACAGGAATGGATGCTGTAGTGTTTGAAAGAGAGGTAGATGGAAAAACACAAGTAATGGTAGCTTTTCGGGGAACCCAAGGGGATAAGATTCTAGTAGAAAATTCTCTAGGGATTCCGATGAAACCAGGAGAAGGAATGAAGGATTTAGAAACAGATATTGATTATTTTGTTACGCGTAGTAAAGGGGTACATGACCCAGCACCACCTCCAACAACTCCAGGATCGGAAGCTAATCATCCAGAGAAATACTGGAATGAAGAAAATAAACGATGGGAATATCATAATCAATTTGAGCAAGCTGAAAAAGTAATGGAAAAAGTCAATGAACACTATAAGGACAAAGATGTAGAATTATATGTTACAGGTCATTCACTAGGTGGCGCTTTAGCCGAGTATGTTGCTGCATTTGATGAGAGTGTGAAATGCTTGTCATGGAATGCACCTAGCGCAAAACATTTACTACCACCAGATTTGCGTGAAAAAGCTGATAATGGTGAGTTTAAGGACAGAATCGTGAGTGTTGTTCATGGATCAGATACGATTGGTTATGGTCTATTAGGACCTTATGATGGCCATATTGGCTCTACATACGCTGTGTCACCACCTCCGTCTAAAGAAGTTTTGGAAGCCATGCAAAAATTGCCCCCATCACAACAACTTGCTTTATTACTAGCAAGATTTAAAGATTCTATTTCAGGCCCTGGGTATCATTATCAAGATAGTAAAAATAAAAACTTTCCATTTGGAAATG
>NZ_JAGDQK010000058.1:0-22418 GCF_017498755.1 Bacillus sp. XF8
TACCTATCCCCTAAAGAATATAAGGAACAGGTAGTTTAGGTGTTTTGATGTGTTTCCCATTTTCAGGGTTCACTTCATCATCATCACGAGTGCTTTTTTATGTGAAATACGGTAGATAATAAATAATAGTTATAATAAGGCTAATGCCCACAAGAGACAGGGTACTTGTTATGTATGGATTTAATGTGATTTGAAATGGTTTTATTTCTCCGGTTTCAACACCCGTTAAGCCTTTGGATACAGCGTGATCCATATTGGCATTACGAGATATGTTCATGATAATTAACCATATAACCGCAAATATAGCTAAACTTCCTAGAAAAAAGGCCTCCATAAATGACCAACCGACCATTTTTGAAAACAGGTAGATTCCAATTACTTCTAATGTGATTGTAATAATAAATTTAATTGCTTTCACTGCAAAACCTCCTAATTATTTAATTCCATCCAATTTAAAAAATTCTCACGAGGTATAACATGCAGTACACAAGGGAATTTGGTTTCTTTTTCTAGTGCGACATGTTCAGCTGGAAATTGTTTTTCTACATGTAGTGAAATATAAGGTAGTTTCTCCTGCGCTTTTTGAGAGCGGATATTAGTAGTTTTGGCACCCGAAAATACGTATGCGAGGTTTAATTCTTCAAATGCAATTCTAAAAATTTCCTTTTTAGCAGCTTCATTGTACCCTTGTCCCCAAAAGGGATAGCCAAGCCAACTCCCGATATGAGATGTCTTTTTTTGGTAATCGATATGTTTGAGGGAGGTAATGCCAATTATCTCTTGTTGTTCATTGACAATTACTCTGGATAGAGATTGTTTTATTCGTTCTTCTTCCATTGCAAAACGAATAAATGCTTTTGTATCTTCGACCGTTTCTACTTTTAGCCCTAGGGCGTCTTTCACATGTGGATCGCTAGATAATGTAAAAATAATGTCTGCATGTTGTAAATCGAGTGGTAATAATGTGACGTGCTTCATAGAAAACCCCCTTTCGTACACTAAATATAACATAAATTAATGGGAATATTCAGATTTTAATTATGGTAATGTGAAAAATTATGTTTTTACTTCTGAAATAGACAACCTCTGCATATGGTTGTACAAATATATGCTTTTTGGAATAAGAATTTTTTAGCTAGCTGAAAAGTAATTGGTAGGGGAGAAGGTGGGAGAATGAAACAGTGGCTGGCGGCAATGGAAACATCCGTGCTTGTCATGGGGTTGCTTCGGTTGTTTTCAGGTAGTGCGGAGATATTCGCCGCTTTGCTTATGCTCTATGTGAATGATGCGAAAAAAGCATTGTTTATAAACGGTATGTTGGCATTTGTTGGACCGACTGTATTGATTCTAACGATGACAATTGGTATTGCGAGCGTTGCAAATGAAATTTCCTTTCTGAAACTTTTTTTTCTAACTCTTGGAATTGGCTGTATTTTTATTGCGGTGCTGAAATAGTAAGTCAATTATAGTGGGGAGAAGCTTATGAAAGAAGTATTAGAAGTTTTACCAAAGCATATGAAACAGTTCATTGAAGGCTGTGAACAATATAGCGTGTTAGAAGAAATTCGGGTTCGGATCGGAAGGCCACTTGAATGTATTGCACATGGAGAAGTGTTCTTTTATGACTATGTCGTTACAGCAGAGGATGCCATCTACTTATTAAATAAGCTGAGTCAATATTCTATTTATACGATGGAAGAGGAGTTGAAACGTGGGTATGTTACTTTGCACGGTGGTCACAGAATTGGTTTAGCTGGAAAAGTAATCACAGAGAAAAGTGCAGTTAAAATGATTCGAGATGTGTCATCATTTAATATTCGGATTGCCCGTCAAAAAATAGGGATAGCCGAGCCACTCCTATCTTATTTGTACGACTCACGTTGGTTAAACACAATGGTAATTGGTCCGCCGCAAACTGGGAAAACAACACTTCTCAGGGATGTGGCACGCTGTATGAGCCAAGGAGTTCGTTCTTATAAAATTCCTTCTTGCAAAGTGGGGATTGTTGATGAGCGCTCAGAAATTGCCGGATGTGTAAAAGGGATTCCGCAATATGAGTTTGGCCCGCGTGTTGACGTACTGGATGCGTGTCCAAAAGCAGAAGGAATGATGATGATGATTCGTTCTATGAGCCCGGATATATTAATAGTGGATGAAATTGGGCGTATGGAAGATAGCGAAGCAATTATGGAGGCAATCCATGCAGGTGTTCAGCTTTTTATAAGTGCTCACGGATTTTCTTTTGATGATGTAATGAAAAGACCATCATTAAAGGCTGTGATGGAGCTTGGTGTGTTTGATCGCTTTATTGAACTATCAAAAGCAAAGGGACCTGGAACCGTTGTTCAAGTGAAGGATGGAGATGGAAAGCCTGTTCAAAGGCGAGGAAAGGTTCAAAGCGTATGGTGAAAATATTTGGTGCGGTGTTAATTGTAGCGGTGAGCACTTTCTTTGGTTTTTCGTATGCAAAAAGATATAGTGAACGCCCTCGTCAACTTAGGCTTTTAAAAGCAGCGCTGCAATCGCTAGAAGCTGAAATTATGTATGGGCATACACCTTTATCAGAAGCGGCAGAGCGTTTAGTAAAACAAATGCCGAAGCCTTTGAACTGGATATTTCAAAGTTTTTCAAAGCGGTTAGAAATCGGTGAGCAAACAGTTAGAGAAGCTTGGCTCGATAGTTTACAAGAAAATTGGAAACTAACTGCATTTAAGCAAACTGAATATGAGATTTTACAACAATTTGGTGAAACGTTAGGACAACATGACCGTGAATCGCAACAAAAGCATATTCGTTTATGTATTACGCATTTAGAAAGAGAAGAGGGTGAAGCGAAAGCGCTACAACTTCAATATGAAAAGATGATAAAGAGTTTGGGTGTATTAGCAGGACTGCTTATCGTAATTTTACTGCTATAGGGGGGAGAAAGGCGATGTCCATCGATGTTGGATTAATATTTCAAATCGCCGGAATCGGCATTGTTTTAGCTTTCATTCATACAGTACTAAAAGAGTTAAAACGGGAGGATATTGCAAACTGGGTTATTCTTGTCGGTTTTGTCGTTATTTTATTTCATGTTGCATTTTTGATTAATACTTTGTTTGACAAGATTAAAAGTGTCTTTCTCTTCCAGTAAAGGGGGCGGTTCGAATCGAGATCTTGCAAATTGTCGGATTGGGCCTCGTCGCGACATTTTTAGCAGCTGTTTTGAATCAACATAAATCTAGTATTACTTCTTTGTTTATTGTGTTCATCGCGAGTGTTATGTTTCTGCTATTAATCGATCAAATCCACTCTATTTTAAGAATGATTGAGAGAGTTGCAAGTGAGGCGAAAGTGAGCAATGTCTATGTAGAGACGCTGCTGAAAATCATTGGAATTGCCTATATTGCCGAGTTTGGAGCGCAAATTACAAAAGATGCTGGTCAAGGAGCGATTGCTTCGAAAATTGAGTTAGCGGGAAAAATTTTAATTCTTGTTATGGCTATTCCTATTTTAACGGTTGTCATTGAAACAATTCTCGGTTTTTTACCTACGGGATAAGGAGGAGTGAATGTTGCGAAGGTTTGGAGCTAAGCTGTTGTTTGCTTGCTTCCTTTTCTTTTCTTTACCAATTGTCGTACAAGCTTCTCCTGTAGAAAAAAACGTCGTAGATCAGCAATTGGATAAACTCGGAATCGAAGATGTGAAGCAGTTTTGGGATGGACTTGTCACAAAATATGGAGGTTATTTACCAGAGAGTCAAAAGGGGAGTTTTATGGAATTTGTAAAAGGCGAAAAGGAATTTTCCATAAAAGAATGGATGATGGGGTTATTAAAATATTTATTTCATGAGCTTGTTGCAAATGGAAAGTTACTCGGAACGCTCATTATGCTCACAATTTTTAGTGCGCTATTACAGTCCTTACAATCAGCTTTTTCAAAGAGTAGCATTAGTAAAATTGCAGATGCAGTTGTATACATGGTGCTAATTATTTTTGCTTTAAATAGTTTTTATGTAGTAATGACGTATGCGCGAGAAACGATTCAAACGATGGTAGATTTCATATTAGCTCTACTTCCTATTCTCCTAGCGCTCATAGCGACAGGAGGCGGGGTTGTATCAGTATCATTCTTCCATCCGATTATCATTTTTTTAATGAATACAAGTGGGCTGCTCATGAACTATATTGTCCTTCCACTCTTATTACTTGCGACCATCTTAAGTATTGTAAGTACAATGAGTGATCAATATAAAGTTACGAAATTGTCCAAGCTCTTGCAAAATGTAAGTGTTGGGATCATTGGTATTTTTTTAACAGTCTTTCTAGGAGTATTATCTGTGCAAGGGACAGCGACAGCAGTCGCTGATGGTATAGCTGTTAAAACAGCGAAGTTTGTAACGGGAAACTTTATTCCTGTGGTAGGCCGGATGTTTACAGAAGCAGCGGATACTGTTATTAGTGCCTCTGGGTTGTTAAAGAATACGGTTGGGATTATCGGGCTTGTTATCTTATGTTTAATCGTTGCTTTTCCAGCGATTCAAATTTTTTGTATCGCGTTTATTTATAAATTCGCAGCAGCAGTACTACAGCCAGTTGGTGGGGGAGCTATTATTAAATGTTTGGATATTATAGGACGAAGTATCATTTATGTATTTGCCTGCTTAGCTATCGTATCCTTTATGTTCTTTTTAAGCATTACCATTATTATTGCTGCAGGGAACATTACCCTCATGATGCGATAGGAGGTGATGGGTATGCAATTTGTTACAGAGTGGATTCGAAATATTATCGTATTTTTGCTCTTAGCGACGATGCTGCATCTTATCCTTCCTAATTCGAATTTACAAAAGTATGTCAAATTTGTTGTGAGCTTATTGTTAGTCGTTTTAATCTTGACGCCGCTATTTAAATTGTTACAAACAGATGTAAATGAAGTGATTGCGAATTTTAATCAAGAAAAATACGTAGCGGATGGATCAATAAAAAATTCAATTGATGAAAAGAAAAAAGAAATACAAGCCCTAACACGTGCATATAGTTTAGAAGAGATGGCTGTCAAAATGAAAAAAGAAGTTGGAAAAGAATTTGAGAAAAAGTATGGCGTGACAGTGTCTGAAATAAAAGTAATCGCAGCAGAAACTAAGGAAGAAGTAAAAACAGAAAAAGATATTCAATCTGTTATTGTGACATTACAAGAAACTGAACCAAAGAAAAATGACGCCATTGAAACAGTAAAACCAATTGAAATTGATACGAAAGAACCACGAGAAACTTCGGAAGAAACAAACATAGAAATGAAACAGTTCTTTTCAAGCAGGTGGCAGCTAGAGGATAAACAAATCCAAGTTCAAATGGAAGGGGGACAGGTAGAGTAAATGGACAATAAAAATAAAAATTCGAGATTCTCATTTTTTCGCAACTTATTAAAAGGGGACGAAGCAGATGATAAGGAGAAGGGAAAAAAGGTAACACCAAAGTTTTTGCTTGTCCTACTTATACTTGGAATGTTGCTTATGTTTTCTAGTAATTTCTTTCAACCGAAAAAAGAAGAAGTGCCTGTATTCAAAGAAAAGACAAGTCAAGATTCAGGAAAAGATGTGCCAACCTTTGGACAAAAGAATAACGATAACATGTCAATTGTAGAAAAATATGAAAAAGCATATGAACAAGAATTGAAATCTTCATTAGAAGATATAACAGGGGTAAAAAATGTATCTATTGAAGTGAACTTAGATTCATCTGAACAAAAAATACTCGAAAGAAATATTGTAAAACGATCACAAACAACAGGTGAAACAGATAAAACAGGAGGCAAAAGGCAAGTTGAAGATGAATCAATTGATGAAAAAACAGTGATTATACGCGAAGGTGATAAAGAAACTCCGATTGTACTGCGAACAGAGAAACCGAAAGTGCGAGGTGTCCTTGTCGTAGCCAAAGGAGTGGATAATATACAAATAAAAGCAATGGTGAAAGAAGCGGTAACACGTATGCTTGATGTACCATCTCACCGCGTAGCGGTACTACCAAAAAAGGGTTAGGGAGGAACTAAAGTGTTAAAAAAACAAACAGTTTGGTTATTAACAATGCTAAGTTTAGTAGTTGTGTTGTCCGTATACTATGTCACAACACCTGAGAAAATGAATACTGCAACACCGACAGCGGGTGAAAAGGTTGGACAAGAAAAGCAAGGTATTGAAAAAGAAGTGACGAAAGAAACAACAAAGGAAACATCGAATAAGGAAGCTACTTCAAAAGAAACATCGAGCAAAGAAACAGAAAAAAAAGATGATAGTAAAAAAGAAACAGGTAAAAAAGAAGGCGATGTAACTATTCAATCAAGTGATGAAAACTTTACAGCACTTCGTTTAAAAATGGAAGATCAACGCAGTGCAGAGAAAGAAAAATTACAAGAGGTTATGAAATCAACAAAATCTTCTGCCGAAGAAATAAGTAAAGCGAAAGATCAATTAAACGCAATCGATAAGATGGAAACAAAGGAAGGATTGCTTGAAACAGTGATTAAATCACAAGGTGGCTACAAAGATGCGCTTGTAAGAGCGGATGGAGAGGATATTAAAGTCACAGTAAAAGCTACGAAGCATTCTCAAAAAGAAGCAAATAAAATTATCCAACTTGTTCGCGCTGAGGCAGGATCCAAAGATGTAGGCGTCAAGTTTGATCCAGTAAAATAAAATATATATCTACCAGTAATTTAAATATGCACTGCAAGTACTACTCGCGAACAGCGGGGGAAATAGAAAAGAGCTATCGTTTTCGATAGCTCTTTTCTATTTCATCTTTTTGAGTGGTTGCAATGTTTTCTATAGGGAAAGGAGAAATGCGCTGAGAGTGAAAAATTAAAGGTTCGTGGTAATGGTGATTGCCTTTTCCGTATTTTATATGAGTGAAGACAACGATGAGCCAGATCAATACAGCTGGTACGAACAAGATGAGCCATATCATATTTCTGCACCTCACTACAAGATATTTTACTTTGAACATACTATTCGTATGTGAAGGAAGGATGAACGGCTTGTAAATAAAAAAATAATATTTGGTAAAATATGTTTTGATAAATCAACAAATAAAGGGATATACATAAAAAGTGAAAAAGCGAAAGGAATTCTTTCTTTTTAGGAGGTAGAGGGGATCCGTCCATGCATAGAAGTGGTCAGATCCTTTTTCTGCCCCGTGCCAAGTTTAAAACAAAGAGAGAAAACGAGAGTGGTTCTCCTTTGTTCTTCATAGCAACGATTTATATGTTGGAAAATCAAAATGCATTTAGGGAGAACAGTAAATCTAAGCTTTCTATTTCATAGTTCTAAAAAAGAAAAAACATGTTTTTTATGAAGTGGTCTTGCCAATTTCGAGTGAAACTTGGTATTATTACTAGGTGATAATTTTTTAGTGAAATAATATTTTTACAGGAATTTCGATTTATCGTAAAGAAATATAAATTGGAATGTTGAAAATATTTATCGTAAGATGAGAGTAGCAAAAGTTTCTATTAGAAAATGTTATAGGAATGATTTCTCTAGTAGAATGAATCGTATCTTTACAGACAACGTAGTTTGCTTTTATATGTTCAGTATCTGTAAGAGCGGGATAAACAAGTGTATGGGAGTGGATTTTACATGTTTAAAATTCAAGAAGTTCGTGAATTAATTAAGTTAATTGATAGCTCTAATATTGATGAATTTGAATACAAAAAAGATGGTACGACAATTAAAATGAAAAAGCGTGGTAATGAAGTCGTTTCAATGCAGACAGCTCCAGTAGTGAAGCAAGCATTACAAACGCAAGCGGTAGAAACGGAAACAGCAGTAGCAGCGGCTCAGGTAGAAGCACCGAAGCAGGAAGAGAAGAAAGTTGTCCAAGATGAGAATTTACATAAAATCACATCACCGATGGTTGGAACATTCTATGCCTCTTCTTCTCCTGATACACCAGCATATGTAAGTGTTGGAGATCGTGTTTCAGAAGGGACAGTTGTTTGTATTGTTGAAGCGATGAAGCTCTTTAATGAAATTGAAGCAGAAGTAAATGGAGAGATTGTTGAAATTCTTGTTAACAACGGACAACTTGTTGAGTATGGACAACCGCTATTTCTTGTAAAAGCGTAATAAGGGAGTCTTTGTGATGATAAAAAAAGTATTGATAGCCAATCGTGGGGAAATTGCTGTACGAATTATTCGTGCTTGTAAAGAGATGAATATTGAAACAGTAGCTATTTATTCAGAAGCGGATAAAGAATCACTTCATGTGCAAATCGCAGATGAAGCGTATTGCGTTGGGCCGACAATGTCGAAAGAAAGCTATTTAAATTTAACAAATATTATAAGCGTTGCAAAATTAACAGGTTGTGATGCAATTCATCCTGGTTATGGATTTTTAGCGGAGAATGCAGATTTTGCAGAACTATGCCGTGAATGTAATTTAATTTTTATTGGTCCTAGCCCAGAAGCAATTTCAAAAATGGGTACAAAAGACGTTGCTCGTGATACAATGAAAGAAGCAGGGGTTCCGATTGTACCAGGTTCACAAGGAATTATAAAAAACACAGAAGAAGCAATAGAACTTGCAAATCAAATTGGATATCCGGTCATTATTAAAGCAACTGCGGGTGGCGGCGGAAAAGGCATCCGTGTTGCTCGTGATGAAGAGGCGCTTGTAAAAGGGATTCAAATTACACAGCAAGAAGCTAGTACCGCTTTTGGAAACCCTGGTGTATACTTAGAAAAGTACGTTGAAGATTTCCGCCATGTTGAGATTCAAATAATGGCAGATACACATGGCAATGCGATTCATTTAGGAGAGCGTGATTGTACAATTCAGCGCCGTTTGCAAAAACTATTAGAAGAAAGTCCTTCGCCTGCACTTGATGCCAACATTCGTAAGCAAATGGGTGAAGCGGCAGTAAAAGCAGCGGTAGCGGTTGATTATACAGGTGCTGGTACGGTTGAGTTTATTTATGAATATAAAACGAAAAGCTTTTACTTTATGGAAATGAACACGCGAATTCAAGTAGAACATCCGGTTACAGAGCTAGTAACGGGGGTGGATTTAATTAAAGAACAGATTCGCGTTGCTTCTGGAGAAACGCTATCGTTACAGCAAGAAGAAGTACAATTTAACGGTTGGGCAATAGAATGTCGAATTAATGCGGAAAACCCTGCCAAAAACTTTATGCCATCTCCAGGGAAGGTAGAAATGTATTTACCACCAGGAGGATTTGGTATTCGCGTCGATTCAGCTGTTTATCCTGGATATTCAATTCCACCTTTTTATGATTCAATGATTGCAAAATTAATTGTTCACGGGAAAACACGTGAAGAAGCAATTGCAAAAATGAAGCGAGCGCTTAGTGAATTTGTCATTGAAGGCGTACATACGACAATCCCGTTCCATTTACAATTGCTAGATCATCCTGATTTTATAAAAGGGGAATTTAATACGAAATTTTTGGAAGAGCATGAACTTGTGACGCAGTGATACATTTAAAGGAGGTTTTTTTCATGGCTGAACATATGTTAGATATGGGTCAAGATACAACCCTTGGAAAAGTAGAAATTGCACCAGAAGTAATTGAGGTAATTGCAGGCATCGCTGCTGCTGAAGTAGATGGTGTAGCGGCAATGCGTGGTAACTTTGCTACAGATGTTGTTGAGAAGTTAGGAAAGAAAAATCACGGTAAAGGCGTGAAGGTTGAATTAGTAAACGACGATATTATCGTTGACGTTTATGTTGTCATGTATTTTGGTGTAGCAATCCCAGTTGTTGCACAAAAAATTCAAGATAATATTCGCCAAGCACTCTTTACAATGACGGGTCTTGAGCCGAAAGAAGTGAATGTTCACATCGTTGGCGTAACATTCGAAACGCAAAAAACAGAAATCGAGCCAGTGTAAGAATGAGAAGGTGCCTTGTCAAATGGGCACCTTTTTTCTCGTTTCATCTCTTCACGCACAACACCCTCTAATTATTATACTATTTTAAAAAATGCGAAATATAAAAAGAAAATGATGCGTTTTTCCAAAAAACGTACATTGTGATAGGATATGGAACTTGAAGTTAATCTTTTTATTATTTTTCAGCCTTGTAACTCGTGTATGAAACGATAAATTGTGTTATTATCATTGTATTATAAGGTTGCAAAATCAATGAAAACTGTAAGAGTAAGTAAATTGACGGCTTATAAATTATAATAATATAACAAAACATAAGGAAAGACTTGAAGTATAAAGGAGAGTTACAATGAAACGTAGGACGGCTAGAGAAAGAGCCATGCAAGCATTATACCAAATGGATATTACTGGAGAATTAGAGCCGAAAGTAGCGGTGGAAAATACGCTAGAAGAAGGCGAAGAAACAAATGAGTTTTTAGAATCACTTGTTGTTGGTTTTGTAGAGAATAAAGAAGCAATTGATGAAGCAATTCGTCAAAATTTAAAGAAGTGGAAATTAGAACGTATTAGTATTGTGGACCGCAGTATTTTACGTCTAGCTGTGTATGAAATGAAGTATATGGAAGAAATTCCACACAATGTAACAATTAACGAAGCAATTGAAATTGCAAAAACATTTGGGGATGAGGAATCTCGTCGTTTTATAAACGGCGTTTTATCTAATATAAAAAACACACTGTAATTTCTTTAAGGGGGAATCTTAAAATGGTAGCAGTAATCATCAAAGGAAATGAAGTTGCGGAGAAAAAACGAGCACAATTAAAAGAAGAAGTTGTGAAGTTGAAAGAGCAAGGGATTGTACCAGGATTAGCAGTTATTTTAGTTGGAGAAGATCCAGCATCTCGTTCTTATGTAAAAGGAAAAGAAAAGGGCTGTGAACAAGTTGGAATTTATTCAGAGTTAATTGAGTTTCCAGATACAATTACAGAAGAGCGTTTGTTAGCTGAAATCGATCGCTTAAATGAGGATGACCGTATTAATGGAATATTAGTACAATTGCCTTTACCGAAACATATTGAAGAGAAAGCTATCATTGAAAGAATTTCACCTGAAAAGGACGTAGATGGATTCCATCCAATCAGCGTTGGCCGTATGATGACGGGACAAGATACATTTCTTCCGTGTACACCGCATGGCATTGTGGAATTAGTAAAAGAAACAAATCTTGATATTTCAGGAAAACATGTTGTTGTAATTGGAAGAAGTAATATTGTTGGAAAACCAGTGGGACAGCTATTTTTAAATGAAAATGCGACTGTAACATACTGTCACTCCAAAACGAAAAATATAAAAGAATTATCAAAGTTAGCTGATATTTTAATTGTAGCAGTTGGAAGACCAAAAATGGTAACAGCTGACTATATAAAAGAAGGCGCAGTTGTAATTGATGTTGGTGTCAATCGTCTAGAGACAGGAAAACTATGCGGTGATGTTGACTTTGATAATGTACTAGATATCGCAGGTTATATTACACCAGTACCAAAAGGAGTCGGTCCAATGACAATTACAATGCTCCTTCATAATACAGTTGAATCTGCAAAACGTGCAGGGGTTGCTTGTAAATAATTTGAATCGGCTATGAGGAGAGAGAAATGGAAAAGCAATATTTAACCGTTACAGCATTAACACGCTATATCAAAACAAAAATAGAGTATGACCCGCATTTGCAGTCTGTTTGGTTAAAAGGAGAAATTTCAAACTTTAAATATCATAGCCGTGGCCATATGTATTTCACATTAAAGGATGAAAATGCAAGGATAGCAGCGGTTATGTTTGCGGGGCATAATCGTAATATAAAGTTTAGGCCAGAAGATGGAATGAAGGTGCTTGTAAAAGGGAAAATCTCTGTCTATGAAGCAAGTGGTTCATACCAAATTTATGTTCATGACATGCAGCCTGATGGAATTGGTAATCTTCACTTAGCTTATGAGCAATTAAAGGTTAGACTAGAAGAAGAAGGATTGTTTTCTCAAGTATATAAACAGCCAATTCCTGCATATGCAAAAACAATTGGTGTTATTACATCACCAACGGGAGCGGCGATTCGTGATATTATAACGACGATTAAACGCCGTTATCCAATTGGGAATGTTATTGTATTTCCGGTACTTGTACAAGGGGAGTCTGCGGCTCCCTCAATTGTACAAGCGATTCAAACAGCGAATGAGATGAAGGATATAGATGTATTAATTGTCGGTCGTGGAGGCGGTTCTATTGAAGAGCTATGGGCCTTTAATGAAGAAATGGTTGCGCGAGCGATTTTTGCAAGTGAAATCCCAATCATCTCAGCAGTTGGACATGAAACAGACTTTACAATTGCTGATTTTGTAGCAGATTTACGTGCACCAACTCCAACGGCAGCAGCAGAACTTGCAGCACCAAATATACTTGAATTACAGGAGAAAGTGTTACAACGAACCCTTCGTCTGCAAAGAGCAATGCGAGAGATGTTACATAAAAAGCAAGAACAATTGCAAACACTTCAAAAATCGTATGCGTTTCGTTATCCAAAGCAAGTGTATGAGCAAAAAGAAGAGCAGTTAGATCGTACTCTTGAACAGTTAGTTTTAGCGAAAGAGCGTTATATAGAGAAAAAGAAAAATCAGTTAAAACAGCTCTCATTTTATTTGGAGAAGCATCATCCCTCTCAAAAGATTTTGCAAACAAAGACAAGGGCAGAAACGTTGCAAAGGCAATTGCAACGTGAAATGCAAACATTACTGCAAACGAAAGAATTTTCGTTTATGAGGGTGGCTCAGAAACTAGAAGCATTAAGTCCACTTAAAGTAATGATGAGAGGATATGGGCTCGTATATAGAGAGAAGACGCAAGTGTTAAAAAGTGTAAAAGATGTCAGCCTTGGTGATGTTGTTTCAGTACAATTACAAGATGGAGTGTTAGATTGTAACGTATCGGGCATAGAGGAGCGTGAATTGGACAATGGAAAATAAATTAAGCTTTGAAGAAGCAATTTCTCAGCTTGAACATCTTGTTTCTAAGCTCGAACAAGGCGATGTTCCTTTAGAAGAAGCGATTTCATATTTTAAAGAGGGTATGGAATTATCTAAGTTATGTGATGAGAAATTGAAAGATGTACAAGAACAAATGGCAGTTATCCTTGGAGAAGATGGAGAACTTAGACCATTTACTGCTGTAGGAGATGAAGCATAGTGGCATATGTAGCTTTTGATGCTTTTGTGAAAGAGAGTAAAACTTTCGTCGAGGAGCAGCTTGTACGCTATGCAAATCAATTACAATGTTCAAATGTACTTCGTGAAGCGATGACATACTCATTGGAAGCGGGCGGAAAACGCCTCCGTCCGTTACTTTTATTTGCAACGTTGCAAGCGTTTGAAAAGGAAAGAGAACTAGGCATAGGAGCAGCTTGTGCTCTTGAAATGATTCATACGTATTCATTAATACATGATGACTTACCATGTATGGATGACGATGATTTAAGACGAGGAAAACCAACAAACCATAAAGTATTTGGTGAAGCAATGGCCGTTTTAGCAGGAGATGGATTGTTAACATATGCTTTCCAAGTAGTGACAGCGTACGATCACCAAGACGTTTCTACAGAAACAAAGCTAAGACTTGCGCTTGAACTTGCAAAAGCAGCTGGACCAGAGGGAATGGTTGCTGGACAGGTAGCGGATATGGAAGCGGAAGGAAAGCAGCTAGGGGCTAGTGAATTAGAATATATTCATAAACATAAAACAGGGCGTTTATTAGAATACGCCGTGCTTGCAGGAGCTATACTTGCAGGAGCAACGCCAGAGCAAGAGAAAAAACTACTTGCGTTTGCAAAATATATTGGGCTGGCTTTCCAGATTCGAGATGATATTTTAGATGTAGAAGGTACAGAAGAGGAAATTGGAAAACCAATTGGTAGTGATGCTTCCAATGAAAAAAGTACATATACGACGTTATTTACTATAGATGAGGCAAAATGTATCTTAGAAGAAACAATTGTCAAAGCGAAAGATGCGATAGCATCTTTACAATTACAAGATGAGTATTTATTATCAATTTGTGATTTAATCGCAAAGCGTAATAACTAATGTAAGAGCGTTTTCATTTGTTGAGTCATTTATCAATTTGTGATATAAATGTAGAAAAAGGTTTTTCTTTTATTGTTATTGGCAAAAATATATCTAGATTACGTTGCCGTTATCACTTTGTGTTAGCGGCTCTTTTTTCATCGGATAGAGAAGCTATGATTCACGTAGGCTTCTTACTTGAATGGGATATTTCGTTTTCTAACAACATAGAGGAAGATGACGAATTGTCTGTTCAAGCAGGATAGAATAAAGTGTAATAGGAAAGATATTGAAGAATTTCTTGTGTTGTTCAAATATTTTTTATAGTATTTGACATGTTGACAGATTATGAAACGAAAGTGAGTGATCCATGTGGATCTAACGCAAATTCAAAACCCTAGTTTTTTGAAAGATATGTCTATCAGCGAACTAGAGGCATTGAGTGAGGATATTCGGAAGTTTTTAATTGAAGAGCTCTCTCAAACGGGTGGACATATTGCTCCTAACTTAGGTGTAGTAGAACTCACAATTGCTCTGCATAAATTATTTGATAGTCCGAAAGATAAATTTTTATGGGATGTAGGACATCAATCCTATGTGCATAAAATTTTAACAGGGCGTGCAAAAGAGTTTGGCACATTAAGACAATATAAAGGTCTATGTGGTTTCCCAAAACGTTGCGAGAGTGAGCATGATGTATGGGAAACAGGTCATAGTTCGACTTCATTATCTGCTGCAATGGGAATGGCTTTAGCACGCGATTTAAAGAAAACGAAAGAGTGCATTATACCAATTATTGGGGATGGCGCTTTGACTGGCGGAATGGCTTTAGAAGCGTTAAACCATATTGGCCATGAGAAAACAGATATGATTGTTATCTTAAATGATAATGAAATGTCGATTGCTCCGAATGTTGGGGCTCTTCATAACGTTCTTGGTCGCCTGCGTACTGCTGGAAAATACCAATGGGTGAAAGATGAACTAGAGTATTTACTCAAGAAAATCCCAGCAGTTGGTGGAAAAGTTGCAGCAACCGCAGAAAAAGTAAAAGATAGCTTAAAATATTTACTTGTATCAGGTGTCTTTTTTGAAGAATTAGGGTTTACATATTTAGGTCCTGTTGATGGGCATAGTTATGAAAACTTATTTGAAACGCTTCAATATGCAAAGAAAACAAAAGGCCCGGTACTTGTTCATGTGATTACGAAAAAAGGAAAAGGCTATAAGCCAGCAGAGAGCGATGTGATTGGAACTTGGCATGGAACAGGACCATATAAAATCGAATCTGGTGATTTTGTGAAGCCGAAAGAAGTTGCACCGGCATGGAGTGCGGTTGTAAGTGAGACAGTTCGTAAGCTTGCAAGAACGGATGAGCGTATCGTTGCGGTTACACCAGCAATGCCAGTTGGTTCTAAGCTTGAAAAGTTTCATCAAGAATTCCCAGATCGAATGATTGATGTGGGGATTGCTGAGCAACATGCAACGACGATGGCGGCTGGAATGGCAACGCAAGGAATGAAGCCGTTCTTAGCGATTTACTCAACATTTTTACAACGTGCATATGACCAAGTTGTTCATGATATATGCCGTCAAAATTTAAATGTCTTCATTGGAATTGACCGTGCTGGATTGGTTGGAGCAGATGGTGAAACGCATCAAGGTGTATTTGATATCGCGTTTTTACGTCACTTGCCAAATATCGTCCTTATGATGCCGAAAGATGAAAATGAAGGTCAGCATTTAGTGTATACGGCAATGCAATATGAAGATGGTCCAATTGCTCTGCGTTATCCGCGTGGAAATGGACTTGGTGTTCAAATGGATGAAGAACTCAAAGCTATTCCAATTGGTACATGGGAAACCTTGAAAGAAGGTACGCAAGCTGCAATCTTAACGTTTGGTACAACGATTCCGATGGCAATGGAAGCGGCGGATCGTCTCGAAAAGGCTGGAGTTTCAGTGAAAGTCGTGAATGCTCGTTTTATTAAGCCGATGGATGAAACATATTTACATGAACTCCTAGGTAAGAATATGCCGATTTTAACAATTGAAGAAGCTTGTTTAATCGGTGGGTTTGGTACAGGTGTAGTAGAATTTGCTACTGAGCATGGATATCACAGTACTTTAATTGAACGAATGGGAATTCCGGATCATTTCATTGAACACGGTAGTGTTACAAAGTTGTTAGAAGAAATTGGTTTAACGACAGATGCTGTTGTGGACCGTATCCATACAATGATTCCATCAAAACAAAAAAGGGCGTAACAAATGAGTGTGAAAAAAGAAAGAGTAGATGTACTATTAGTAGAACGAGGGCTTATAGAAACACGTGAAAAGGCAAAACGTGCTGTTATGGCGGGACTTGTATATGCAAATGAAATGAGACTCGATAAGCCAGGGGAAAAAATTCCACAAGATACACCGATTACGGTAAAAGGACAAGTTATGCCATATGTGAGCCGTGGCGGTTATAAGTTAGAGAAGGCATTAGAGACTTTTCAACTTGATTTACAAGATAAAATTATGTTAGACATTGGTTCATCAACTGGTGGTTTTACAGATTGCGCGCTGCAAAATGGTGCAAAGCTATCTTACGCTTTAGATGTAGGTTACAATCAACTTGCTTGGAAGCTTCGTCAAGATGAGCGTGTTGTTGTTATGGAACGAACGAATTTTCGTTATGTAACACCAGCTGATTTAGAGCGTGGCTTGCCGCAGTTTGCTAGCATTGATGTTTCGTTTATATCATTAAAATTAATTCTTCCGGTCTTAAAAACGATATTGACTCCAAATGGTGATGTTGCGGCTTTAATTAAACCACAATTTGAAGCCGGAAGAGAGCAGGTCGGGAAGAAGGGCATCGTTCGGGATCGTAAAGTTCATGAGGCTGTCGTAGAAATGATTGTTGATTTCGCAATACAAGAAGGATATGATGTTGAAAACTTAACATTCTCTCCAATTACAGGTGGAGACGGAAATATTGAGTTTTTAATTCATTTAAAATGGCATGGTGAGCGTGAGAGTGGTGAAAATCATTCTCTAGTTTCTGTAGAGCAAGTTGTAACAGAAGCTCACGAGGTCTTAAAGCAAAAAGGGAAAGGGGAATAACTGTTGTTGTTCCTCTTTTTGTTGGAATTGTATAATGATTGTAAAAACAATTATGTACAAGTAAACGATTATAAGTTAACATAAATAAGTGAAGTATACCAATGTTTAAACTATGGTAAGAGATAGTGTGAGGTGCAAATGTATGAATAAAGGTCAGCGCCATATTAAAATCAGAGAAATTATCGCGAATAAAGAAATTGAAACACAAGATGAACTAGTTGATATTTTACGTAATGAAGGTTTTAATGTAACGCAAGCAACTGTATCACGGGACATTAAAGAGTTGCACTTAGTAAAAGTGCCATTACATGATGGTCGCTATAAATATAGCTTACCAGCAGATCAACGATTTAACCCGTTGCAAAAATTAAAACGCAATCTAGTCGATTCGTTTGTAAAGTTAGACACAGCAGGACATATGCTTGTGTTAAAAACATTACCAGGTAACGCACACGCGCTGGGAGCACTTATTGATCATTTGGAATGGGATGAGATTATTGGAACCATTTGTGGTGATGATACTTGCTTAATCATTTGCCGTACGCCTGAAGATACAGGTGTTGTATCAGATCGTTTCTTAAATATGCTGTAACAAAAAGAATCTTGTTTACTTTTTTGCTAAAAGCAGAAAGTAAACAAGATATTTTTTATTATAGGAAAATAGATGAATGTAAAGTGAAATATAGTGTTTTTTAGAATCAAGTTAGGAAATCGATGGATTGACCCGTAAAACAAATGTTTGGTACAATGGAGCGGGCTAGAAGAGTAAATGCTACATACAATAACTACTTGAGTGAAAAGTGCTCAGCGAAAGCCCTTAGTAGGGGATTAGTTTATAACGAGGTGAATGGGGCATTGTTATCGGAATTATCGATTAGAAACTTTGCTATTATTGAGTCATTAAATATTTCTTTTCAAAAAGGTTTAACAGTTTTAAGTGGTGAAACAGGTGCCGGAAAATCAATTATTATTGATGCAATCAGCTTACTTGTTGGTGGCCGTGGTTCAGCAGAGTTTGTTAGATACGGAACAGAGAAAGCTGAAATTGAAGGTTTATTTTATATAGAGGATAGTAAACATCCATGTATTGCGAAGGCTGAAGAGCTGGACATTGAAATTGAAGATGGGATGATCATTTTAAAACGTGACATCGCTGCGAATGGAAAAAGTGTGTGCCGTGTAAATGGTAAGCTTGTCACATTGAGTATATTAAAAGAAATTGGAAAAACACTTGTCGATATTCATGGGCAACATGAAACCCAAGATTTGATGAATGAGGAACGCCATTTGTTTATGCTCGATCATTTCGACGGAGATCGTATCGTGAACCAATTAGAAATATATCAAGATGTATACGGTGAGTATGAGCAGTTAAAAAAGCAACTTAAATCTTTAACAGAGAATGAGCAACAGATGGCACATCGGTTAGATTTAATTCAATTCCAGCACGAAGAAATTCGGAAAGCAGATTTGAAAGCTGATGAAGAAAATGAATTGACGGAAGAGAGATTAAAAATCTCCAATTTCGAAAAAATTTATAAAGCGCTTGGTGATGCATACCGTTCATTAAGCGAAGATGGTAGTGGACTTGACCATGTACGAAATGCAATGGGACAAATGGAGAGCATTACGCACTTAGATGAGGCGTATCAAGAGAATCATGATTCGATTGCTAATAGCTACTACTTATTAGAAGAGGTTGCTTATCAGCTTCGGGAAAAGTTAGATATGATGGAATATGATCCGAACCGTTTAGACGAAATTGAAACGCGTTTAAATGAAATTCGTATGCTAAAGAGAAAATATGGAAATAATGTAGAAGAGATTTTAGCGTATGCTGATAAAATAGAGCAAGAAATTTTTACAATTGAAAATAAAGATGTGCATATTGAAACGACGAAAAAGAAATTAAAAGAATTAGAAAGCGTGATTTTGAAGGAAGCAAGGATATTGAGTAATATGCGTCATCAGCTGGCAGATCATCTTACGGATGCAATCCACCAAGAATTAAAAGAACTGTATATGGAAAAAACAAAATTTGAAGTGAGGATTGCGAAAAGAGAAGGAATTATTGATGATCCGCTTGTAGATGGGGCGCCAGTGAAACTTACGGCAGATGGATACGATCATGTGGAATTTTATATTTCAACAAATCCAGGTGAACCTTTAAAACCACTTTCAAAAGTAGCTTCTGGTGGAGAATTATCCCGTATTATTTTAGCTCTGAAAAGTATTTTTTCTAAGCATCAAGGTGTTGCATCTGTTATTTTTGATGAAGTAGATACAGGAGTGAGTGGCCGAGTGGCACAAGCGATTGCGGAAAAAATTTATCGTGTATCTGTAAACTCGCAAGTACTTTGTATTACGCACTTACCTCAAGTAGCGTCGATGGCGGATTCGCATTTATTTATCCGTAAACAAGTTGCAAATGATCGGACGATTACATCAGTTACTGTATTAAGTACAGAGGATAAGGTAACGGAGATTGCTCGAATGATTTCTGGCGTGGAAATTACTGATTTAACGACGGAACATGCAAAAGAGTTACTTACGCAAGCACATCGTTTTAAACAGACAGCAGAGGCTATCCAATAATGGATAGCTTTTTTGCTCAAATGATGATTTCTTAATTCTTCCGGTTATAAACAAAGCGTTGCAAGGAGAGATTAAAAGATGAAGTCGTTAGGCTGAATGTGGGGTAGGAGCGAGGAGAGTGAACGAATTGAAATTAGAGCAATTCCGAAAAATAATAGGTCTTTGTCTCCTTGTTTCATTAATTTTTATCGGATGTTTTAAACCGCTTCGCACGTTTATTTCATCCCCAAAGCAACTCGTTATTTTTGAGGGACAACAATCAGAAATAGCATCATTTCCAGTTTTTCAGGCTTCATCGACAAATCATAATGTTTTTACAGTAAGTTCAAATACAGAACAGAAATCTGGACTTGTAGTAAATTCGCACCAAAATGGTGAAGCGGATATGGTTTTTCAACTTGCTGGCTTTCCGGTTAAAAAAGTAAATGTTAAAGTATTAAAAGATTTTAAAGTAATTCCAGGTGGGCAATCAATTGGAGTAAAATTGAATACAAAAGGTGTACTTGTTGTTGGGCATCATTTAATTCGAACAGAGAGAGGGAAAGTATCACCTGGAGAAGTGGCTGGTGTACAAGTTGGGGATATGATTACTGAAATTAATGGGAAAACAATTGAGAGAATGAGCGATGTGGCACCTTTCATTCATGATAGTGGAAAAACAGGTGAACCACTTAACCTTGTCTTATTACGAGATGGTAAGTATATTCGCACAAAACTAACACCAGAAAAAGATAATGGTGAGTCGTCTTATCGAATTGGTTTATATATTCGTGATTCAGCCGCTGGTATTGGAACGATGACCTTTGTTCATACGGATTCCATGAAATATGGAGCGCTTGGTCATGTTATTTCTGATAATGATACGAAAAAGCCAATTCAAGTGGAGGATGGACAGATTGTTCGTTCAACAGTTACTTCCATCGAACGCGGTAGTCATGGAAATCCAGGAGAGAAATTAGCAAGATTTTCACCGGATCGTGAAGTGATTGGTAATATTACAATAAATAGTCCGTTTGGTATTTTTGGCAAGTTAAGTACAGGTATAAAAAATGGCATAATGGATGAAGCAATGCCAATTGCGTTATCACATCAAGTGAAAGAAGGACCAGCGAAAATACTAACAGTTATCGATCAAGATAAAGTAGAGGCATTTGATATTGAAATCGTAAGCACGGTACCACAAAAGTTCCCAGCTACAAAAGGAATGGTTGTAAAAGTTACAGACAAACGCTTGTTGGCCAAAACGGGTGGTATTGTTCAAGGGATGAGTGGTAGTCCGATTGTTCAAAATGGAAAAATGATTGGTGCTGTTACACATGTATTCGTTAATGATCCAACTTCAGGGTATGGTGTCCATATTGAATGGATGCTACATGAAGCAGGAATTAATATTTATGAGCAAGAGAAAAAGGCAAGCTGACTAGCATCAGCTTGCTTTTTTGTTGAGAAATTCGTTGAAATTTTGTAAAAGCTCCGCAAGAGCTGTTTTTTGTTGTAAAATAAAAGAAATGAGTGAACGTTTCGTTGTAAACCTATGATGGAATGTGTAAAGAAAGAAAGTAAATGAACGATAAACATATTTTTTTGTGATTTTATCGGAAATTAAGAAACTTTAAAAGGGAAATTTCACACAATTGTCGAACAATTCATGTAGCCTAGAAGCTTACACATGTCGGGAGAATCGATTCGGTAAGGGAGGAAAAGCTGTGGAGAAAATTAAAGTGTGTCTTGTGGATGATAATAAGGAACTAGTATCAATGCTAGAAAGTTATGTTGCTGCTCAAGACGATATGGAAGTGATTGGAATCGCTTATAATGGTCAGGAGTGTTTAAATTTACTGAAAGAGAAACAACCAGATGTACTCGTTTTAGATATTATTATGCCTCATCTAGATGGTCTAGCGGTACTAGAGAAAATGCGACATATTGAACGACTAAAGCAGCCCAATGTTATCATGTTAACAGCATTTGGACAAGAAGATGTAACGAAAAAAGCAGTTGATTTAGGTGCTTCTTATTTCATCTTAAAGCCATTTGATATGGAAAATTTAACGAGTCATATTCGTCAAGTGAGCGGTAAAGCGAATACTACAATTAAACGTCCACTACCATCTTTTCGATCTGCAACAACAGTAGATGGAAAACCGAAGAATCTAGATGCGAGTATTACAAGCATTATTCACGAAATTGGTGTACCAGCTCATATTAAAGGATACATGTATTTGCGAGAGGCAATATCTATGGTATATAACGATATCGAGCTCCTTGGCTCTATTACAAAAGTTTTATATCCGGATATTGCGAAAAAATATAATACGACAGCAAGCCGTGTGGAACGTGCAATTCGTCATGCGATTGAAGTAGCGTGGAGTCGTGGGAATATTGATTCAATCTCGTCCTTATTTGGTTATACTGTATCGATGTCAAAAGCAAAACCTACGAATTCAGAATTTATCGCAATGGTTGCGGATAAGCTGAGACTTGAACATAAAGCTTCGTAAACGCTGTAGTATCAAGGTGTTAAGCGTATTTCATAACAAAATTTAATAACCAACGAATTACGTATGTAGGCAATAAAGTACATAGGTAATTGGCGGTTAATTTTAAACCTTTTATTTATTGGATTGAAGAGTTTAGTCTAATATGAAGTGAACCCAAAAAGTTAGACAAATATTCTAAGCAGCTAATAAGGATTGGATTCTGTATTCCACAGGGCTCAA
>NZ_JAGDQK010000059.1:0-19911 GCF_017498755.1 Bacillus sp. XF8
ATTCATGGTATAACCTAAATAAGACTCATAAACCTGAATACTTCTTCCAGTTAATGAATTCAATAAATAGATGAGCTTAAAAAATCAGCTTAGCAGTTTTATATTAGTTTAAATAATTACCATGCTTTAGAAGATGGCAAAGCATGTTTTTTGTATATAACTTTAAAATGTTTATGGAAGTAAAAAACTTACAAAGCACTCCTGAAGTTGTTATAAATAGAACTGGTAACTAAATCTCTTTTTAATCTTATTAAATGTTGGTTTGAAATAAAGTTTGATTATAAAATAGCTACAAACATTGATTGTATAACAAAAAGAAACGCTCAACTTGAAAAAAGATTGGTCAAAATGAGCGTTTTGTATTTCAGTTAGATATTAGTTTTTATTAAAAAGATTGATTATTTTCAGATTCAAATTATTCAGCGCAAGCTACCTGTTGTATATAAAGTTGCTTTGATACACTATACAGTATCTTTTTTAAATGGCCTTCACCATATTTATATTTGTAATTTCATAACCCAACTTTTCATATAACCCACGTGCAACTGTGTTATGACCAAAAACATGAAGACCAATTTTATTCATTCCTAATTCTTTAGCAATAATTTCAATTTCTTTCATTGCTTGCTTACCATACCCTTGTCCTTGGTGTGGTTTATAGATTATAAAATCAAAAATAAAGCCTAGACCTGGATTTGTAGTTGATGTTTGTGCAATCCAAATCATTCCGACTAGTTGTTGGTCTTGAAAAATAGAGTACAAGTAATTAAGCTCAGATTTCTCATCTTTAGGTAATAGTCTAGAAAATTCTTTTTTAGATAGACTGATTGCTTCATCTTCACCCCAGTTTCCTGAAGTAACTTTGTTTTTTGCATAGTTCTCAATTGCACTAGAAATGTATAGTTGAAATTCTTCTTTATTCATCGGTTTTAATGTAATCACTTAATTCCCTCCTACTTTAACGTTATTGAGCCAGTTTATATAAACAACAAGTTCCAATGCGGACGACTCCTATCAGTTGAAATAAGCTTAATCATCTAAAGTTATCATTATTATATAACAATTCGAAAAATATATTGAATTGGTGAAGCATCGCGACTTTATTCAAAACATCGCGTCTTTTTTATAAATATCGTAACTTCATTTCAAAGCTACATAAATACCAAAGCACTTGACAATATTTTTAAGTCTTCAGTGATAAACGGATTTGGTGACTAGTCATTTTTATATAAAAATATTTAGACGTATTTAATTAACATACAAATTAATTTCACTTTCATAAGAAAAAATTTAAATTTTCAGTTCTTTGAAATGAATTTTGGATTACAATTAAAATGTAATATATTTCCAAAAGGGGAATGAAATGAAAAAGTTTTCAGCGCTTCTTTTAAGCATAGCTTTAGTTTTTGGGCTTTTTCTCCCACAAGTTTCAGCAGCAGAAAAAGTTAATGAAGAAACTTTTTTGAAACAGGTTAAAGAAGTTACAAAAGATACAGGTCTTGAACTGGTAAATGCCAGTGAAATTTCAGAAGGAGCACCATATATAGAGTTTGAAAGCATTGAACAATTTGAGAAAGCTATAAAAGATAATATGCGTCTTAAGAACGACAAAAATCATTTGCGCCAACAAGAAAGAGATATACTGGAATCACAACCTATTGAGGGGAGTAACCCTTCTGATGTATCGAAGTATATTGCAGCTATAGGCTCTATAACTTGGAATGATTACGATCTTTGGTGGGCACCATCGGTCACCATGAGAATAAATATTAACTATGATTATTATTTAATTTCTAGTGGTCAGAAAAGGTTTATAGGGACTTCAAAAATTAATTCATTCGCCTCTGGGATATCCTCTTCAGGTTGGGTTCAAACTAATAGTGCTAGTATTATTATAGACGGGAGTAGAACGATCCAAATTAGTATTAATGGATACCATGAGTTTAAAGTCTCAATAGGTGGTAATGCAACTGGATTTAGATACTTTAAGCAGTATACAAAATGGTTTTATTACAACTCATAAATAAGAGGAAACTTTTTGGATCTTTTGAAGGGAAGATTTTTTACATAATTTCCTCAAAAAGTTTCCATTAAGGATGCTGGGAGATATGGCATAATTTGATAATCACTTGTTTTTTATGTCAAATAGTTCTAATGGGAGTGAAAACTTAGTTGCATTACGCCATTACTTAACTCCTTTCAGGAAATTTTCACTCCTATCTCTTATAGAAACTAAATTTTCCCGTTTTTCTTCTCATTTAGTTTGTAGTCATAATTCAAACTAAAATTGCTTATACAATCTATCTCTTCATTAAAATTAAAACATTCAGGTAATTATAAGTTTTTATAGTCTTAGTCTATCATAAGTTGCATCCAACATTTTAATGGAATGAAACTTTCAATTTTATAAAATGTTTAATCAGAACTTATTTACAATTCTTTGCTTGAAGAGATAAAGCATCGCAATTGTATACACAAATATAACTTCATTAAAACTCAGGATAGTGAAAATTTTAAAACGGGACAGATGGGGATAGCTAGTTTTTATAAGTGTGAAAAGTGTGGAAAAGAAAAAGTTGAATATAAATATAACAATGATATAAATAGTGACCTTTGGAATATATAAAATAAAAATTCTATAGTCCTACTGGAAGAACCAGCGGACACCAAACTATAAAGAGCATTAACGATATTGCTCTATAGTTTGGTGTCCGCTTTTTTTAGTTCATTAACAAAATAGACAAGGAGTGTTTATATATGAATGCAAGCGGAATGCGAGCTTCTGGAAACCCGACGCGTTCAGCCGATTCAATCGCAGCGAGCGTACGCGGTCCAGCTTGCGAGCTAGCAAGTCCAATATCTTCATATGCCATAATGAGCAGTTTTCTTTCGATACTTTGCAAATCGCCAGCTTCAATAAGGCGCGCTAACTAATGAAGTGCAGCATTCACATCACTTCCGCGTACTGACTTTTGAAAAGCAGATAGGACGTCAAAATGAGCATCTCCGCCCTTATCATGAACAAAGCTTTTTTTCTGTAAACATTCTTCTGCAATTTCTAATGTGATTTCAGCGGTTTGATCGTCTGTTGTAAAGCTAGATAAAACAGCCAGTTCGGGTACTTCGGTATCACTTTCTTTCTCAGCATCATTAAACAATTCTAGAGCGAGTTGATTTTCCGTTGTATTTTCGCTAGACGTACCAAACCGTTTTTGTTGACTAAGACGAAATTGTTCTTCGTACCATCTCACTTTTTCCGTGAGTTCTTCTATTTGAGCTTGAAGAGATTTAATTGTAGGTGGGGAATATTTGACGCTTACTTATTTGAAATGTTTTTTAGCTAGTAACTAAATATGTATAATTGCATAAATAAATTGAAATATATAAGTTATCATTAAACTACATTTTTAATGTAGAAGGGTATTTTTGCTTCAAGGTGAAATCATTTACGTTATTGATGAAATTGAAATTTAGGAGAATTGTATGAAAAAGAAATTATGTACATTGGCTCTTGTCACAGCGATAGCTTCTGGTACTGTGGTAATCCCAACAGTCACATCCGCTTGTGGAATAGGCGAAGTAATGAAACAGGAAAACCAAGAGCACAAACGTGTGAAAAGATGGTCTGCTGAGCATCCACACCATCCTAATGAAAGCACACATTTATGGATTGCACGAAACGCAATTCAAATTATGGCTCGTAATCAAGATAATACAGTTCAAAAAAATGAATTACAATTTTTAAATACTCCTGAATATAAGGAGTTATTTGAAAGAGGTCTTTATGACGCAGACTACCTGGATGAATTTAATGATGGGGGTACAGGTACGATAGGGATTGATGGTTTAATTAGGGGAGGATGGAAATCTCATTTCTACGATCCCGATACGAGAAAGAACTATAAAGGCGAAGAAGAACCAACAGCTCTCTCGCAAGGAGATAAATATTTTAAATTAGCAGGTGATTACTTTAAGAAGGATGACCGAAAACAAGCTTTTTATTATTTAGGTGTTGCAACGCATTACTTTACAGATGCGACCCAGCCAATGCATGCTGCTAATTTTACAGCGGTCGAAATAAGTGCCTTAAAGTTTCATAGCGCTTTTGAGAATTATGTGACGACCATTCAGACACAATTTGAGGTGAAGGATGGCAAGGGAACATATAATTTGGTCGATTCTCATGATCCAAAACAGTGGATACATGAAACAGCGAAACTCGCAAAAGCAGAAGTTATGAATATTACCAATGATAATATTAAATCTCAATATAATAAAGGAAACAATGCTCTTTGGCAACAAGAGGTTATGCCGGCTGTCCAAAGGAGTTTAGAGAAAGCACAAAGAAATACGGCGGGATTTATTCATTTATGGTTTAAAACATTTGTTGGAAATACTGCAGCTGAAGAGATTGAAAATACTATAGTGAGAGATACTAATGAAGAGGCAGTACAAGAAAATAAAAAATATTTTGTAATACCAAGTGAGTTTCAGAATAGAGGTTTGACCTTTGAAGTATATGCTGCGAATGACTACGCATTATTATCTAATCAGGTAGATGATAATAAAGTTCATGGCACACCGGTTCAATTTGTATTTGATAAAGATAATAATGGGATTCTTCATCAGGGAGAAAGTGCCTTAATAAAAATGACGCAATCCAACTATGAAAATTACGTATTCTTAAATTACTCTAATATGACGAATTGGGTACATCTTGCAAAAAGAAAAACAAACACCGCACAGTTTAAAGTGTATCCAAACCCGAATCATCCAAGTGAATATTTCTTATATACTGACGGCTATCCAGTTAATTATCAAGAAAATGGTAAAGGGAAAAGCTGGATTGCTTTAGGAAAAAAAACGGATCAACCAAAAGCGTGGAAATTTATACAGGCTGAATAGGATTTTCTATTATATAGAGAGAAAATGTGTATGTAGTTTTAAAATATTTCATGTGTTTAGAAAGAATTGTTTTCGTTCATTAGTTAAAATTAAATTTTAAAGGGGATATGTGTATATGGTGTTCCGAAATACAAAACTTGCTATGGTTACCATTTCTTCATTTTTTATTTTAGGCTCTGCGTCACTATCATTTACAAATACCGTATATGGTGAAGGAACTTCTTCGGCTTCAAAAGTAAATCAAGGGGTAATTGCAGCTAATTATGATGATACATATTATAATAGCGCGAAGGGGAAAACGGGTTTAGAGTTAAAAAAGGAACTTCATACTATTATTGATAATCATAAAAAGATATCATACAGTGCGGTTTGGGAAGCACTAAGAGATACTGACGAAGATCCAAATAATAAAAATAATGTAATTCTCTTATATACAGGACGTTCGCAAGGGAAATTTACGAATGGTTCAGGGGTTGATAATTGGAATCGAGAGCATGTTTGGGCAAAATCTCACGGTGATTTTGGGACAGCTGCAGGACCAGGAACGGATCTTCATCATTTAAGAGCTACGGATGTATCTGTAAATAGTTCGCGTGGAAATTTGGATTTTGATAATGGCGGTATGAATCATTCAGAAGCAACAGAATGTAAATACGATAGTGATTCTTGGGAACCTCGTGATAGTGTAAAAGGAGATATTGCTAGAATGTTATTTTACATGGCTGTTCGCTATGAAGGAGATAACGGTGAAGTAGATTTAGAACTTAATGAGCGAGTGAATAACAATAAAGATCCATATATGGGGAAACTATCAGTCTTACTAAAATGGAATGAACAAGACCCTGTCGATGACGTTGAAAGAAAGCGTAATGAAATTATTTTTACAAAATATCAGCACAACCGTAATCCATTTATTGATCATCCTGAATGGGTAAATGAGATTTGGAAATAAATAAAGTTTTTGTATAAATATCTTTAAAGAATTTCATTGTAATTGTTAGTGGCATTATGTTTTGATAAAGCGAAAGGATTGATCATAATGATCAATCCTTTTTTAGGTTTAATCTACAATAATCGGTCTGTATGGGATTGGTGAGGATAATATCATGGAAGTTTTTACTGTACCAAATGGGATTACAATATCGATTAATGATTCTAATTCTTTCATTGATTGCACAGCTACTTTTAAGTAATAGCTACTTTCTCCCGTTACTCGATGACATTCAAGTATTCTATGTTCGTTGTATATTTTCTCCTCGAATTTTTTACAGGGGATTTTTAAGTTTTCTATTCTTAAAAACGCTTGAATGCCTTTGCCAACTGCATCGGGGGAAATACGTGCTGTATATTTTTCAATTATTCCCGCATCATGTAATCGTTTGAGTCTTTCGGTAACACTTGGACGACTAAGATGTAAATGTTCCGTCATTTCTTTAATTGTCATTCTGGCATCTTCTTGTAAAAGTGAAACTATCTTTTTATCGATCCCATCCATAATATATACTCCTTTACGAAATTGAAAATAAATAACTAAAATACCTTCATAATATAAAGTTCAGAAAAGAATTATGTTCATTTTTGAATATAAAATAGATTAACAACTTTCTATAATTTAAATATAAATGGAGGTGCATGGAATGTCTAATGATTTCAAAGAAACGATTTCTATTCGAAAAGGTACAGCTTTATATGTTGGGGCAGTTTTAGGATCGGGAATTCTCATTTTACCAGGTATGACAGCGAGTATAGCGGGGCCAAGCGCTATTATTTCTTGGTTTATAATGATTTTGCTTAGTATCCCGCTTGCGTTTACTTTTGCTTTTTTGTCTATTGAGTATCCAAGTGCAGGTGGAATTGCAACTTTTTCTGAAAAGGCTTTTGGAAAAAATATCGGAGCCATAATAGGATGGTGTTTTTTTATTGCCGGAAGTGTTGGTCAAATTATTGTGTCTCTAACGGGCGGGCTGTATATTGTTAAAGTGTTGGATTTGCCTTTCTACTTTGCATATGTGATCGCCTTTATTATTTTAAGTATAGCTATTTGTTCCAATTTCTTTGGATTGCAAATGAGTGGAGTGTTTCAAGTATGTATAGGTGTATTAACTTTTCTTATCTTATTCATAACAATTGTTTGCTCATTACCTAATATTGAAATGAAGAATATGAACGTGAACGTTTCAGTAAATGAAATACAACCTATTTTACATGCGTCATTATTAATTTTTTGGTCTTTTTTTGGATGGGAAGCAATTTCAAGTTTAGCACCAGAATTTAAATCTCCAAGAAGAAGGAATATCATTTTTTCTACAGGAGTTGCTATTGTAATTATTGGATTTTTATATATAGGAATTGCCGTTTCAGTAATCGGGACGAGATCATATTCTATAGATTCTAATAATAGTACCGCTCTTGTAATCGTTATAAAAAATACATTAGGTGACCAATTTGCATGGTTAGTTGGATTAGTAGCTTTTATGATTTGTTTAGGTACAACAAATGCATTTGTAGCAAGTATGAGCCGGCTTGGCTATTCATTAGGAAAAGAAGGATTTGCTCCTAAGTATCTTGGATATTTAGATCATAAAAGGAATGCACCAACGTATGCTCTAATGACAGTTGGATTCATCGCAGTAACAGGGATTTTCATAAGTTTTATTTTTCATATTGGTCTAGATACATTAGTATTAATCCCTAATTCGTTAGGAATTGTTACATATATAGTAGGTACTGCAGCGGGCATAAAGCTAATCAAGAATAGACTAGGAAAGTTTTTTTCTGTAACAGCATTTACATGCTGCGTAATGGTATATCCGTTTATTGGTGATGTAATTGCCATTCCCATTGTAGTTGCGTTGATGTGCTTAATGTATCTCTATATATCAAACAGAAAAGGTAGTAAATGAACGTTATATAAAAAGAAGAAATAGAATTAGGAAAATAAAATCCTTGCATAAAAGTCGGAATATTTCAAGATGTTAAAATTAAAGTGATTCGTATATAATTAGCTAATAATGCGCGATTGTAACTATTTGTAAAAACAGGAGGCTAAAAAATGAATCAAATTACTGATCACCCAACGAAGTGGGATTTGAAAAGGCTATATCCTGAAGAACAAGACCTTATGTTTTTTACAGAAATAGAGATAATAGAGCAACTAATAGAAATATATAAAGAAGAGGGAGATTTAGAAGCTCTTTCAAAAATTATACAAAAAACTGAAAAGGCAGAGTATTACTTTTACTGTTTATCTACTGAACAAGTAGATGAATCTATATTGGCTGTACCGCATACAAAAATAATGAATTTGAAAAGGGATGTTCGTTTATTACTACAAGAAGAAAGTAATGTTTCTGATAACGCAAGTATTCATTTTATAGAAAATGAATTAAAAGCTTGGGAAGATATGTACATACAATTACGAAATAGATTAGAAATACATAATAATAATGAAGTATTTTCATTTGGAAAAGCAAACTATCTTGCGATGAATGCTGAAGCTCATCATGAAAGATTAGAGGTATTTTCTTCTCTTACAGAGGCATTGGAAAAGGAGAAAACAGTATTTGCTAACGTGCTTAATCAAATGGGGAGATTGCGTAATCTAAAAAGGAACCTGCTGCAAGAAAAGGAAGTATTGTCACAATCCCTTCAAGTGAATGGTATTTCTAATCATGCATTATTGGAAATGTGGGATGCAATTGAAGGGAATCTTGAAAAGTTATCGAGTGTTATAGCGTTTCATAAAAGTAATAAAGAGACATTTACTTGGCATGATTTGATGACATTAGAAGAAAATAATCAGATTGAAATCCCTTTTTCACTAGCAGTAAAGGATATATACGATGCTTTAAAGAGTATTGATGAAGAATTAGCAGAATTCGCACAGCACGCCATTATGAACGGTTGGGTAGATGCTGAGCCAAGAGATAATAAGCCTCCTAGTGGATTTTGTGCTCCTTTTTTAAGTGAAGGAGAGTCTCGAATTTCATTACGGTATGATGGAACAATTGATAGTGTAAGAGTGTTAGCGCATGAATTAGGACATGCATGGCACTTTTATGTAATGAGCAATGAAAAGTCTCCTGCATTTTTGGATGATTATCTTCCAATGAGTATGGCCGAATCAGCATCGATTTTCTTTGAAATGGTACTTGTAGATTACTTAGTGCAAACAGCAGAACATGGTAACTTGAAAAAATCGTTACTCAGCTGGAAAATCAGAAATAGCTTTAATTATGTAATGGCCATTCGAGCTTCATTTCAATTTGAGCAAACATTTTATGAAGAAAGTCAAAAGGGGCCTTTGAGTGCGGATGAATTAGAGAGATTATCTATACTCTCACAAAAAGCAGCTTATGGAAATTCTCTAACAGAATATCAACCTTTTGTTTGGATGAAATATGGTCAATTTTATACGGCGAATCTTCCTTTTTACAACTATCCATATACATTTGGTTATCTACTCAGTTTAGGATTATTAGAAATTGCAAAACAAGATTATGAGTTTCATTCCAAATACAAAAAATTCTTGTGTGAGACTGGAAAGCGCCCAGTCGAAGAGTTGGTGAAACAATACTTTCACATCAATCTTGCCGATAATGAGTTTTGGGAGAAATCATTGCTTCAAATAAATAAGGATGTTGATGAGTATTTACAGCTTGTAAAAGAGGAAGCTTAAGTCATCTATTATAAGAGAATACGTAAGGGAAGTGTATGTAAAGAATGAAACAACAGTACATAAAAGGTATACCATTTTGTAGCTTAGAGTATAAGAGAGTAATAGATATATTAGAAAATTGGTTATCTGAAAAGGAAAATAAACCAAAGTTTATTGTGACAGCGAATCCTGAAATTGTGATGTCAGCTAGACAGACCTCAGCTGAATCTATACGCTTCAAAAATATTTTACTATCTGCGGATTTAATAACAGCAGATGGAATAGGCGTGATACTCGGTTCAAAAATTTTAAAGGGAACATTGAAAGAGCGTGTTACAGGCGCAGATTTAACACATGACTTAATAGAGTATTGTAATCAAAAAGGATACCGTGTGTTTCTTTTTGGTGCTGCACCAGAAAGTAATGAGAAAGCATTAAGAAATTTAAAAATGCGTTTTCCACATGCTATTTTTGAAGGGCAACATGGCTTTGTAAAAGAGGAGCAGATAGAAGACGTCAAAGTTCGAATTCAACAATTTGAACCACACTTACTATTGGTAGGATTAGGATCTCCTAAGCAAGAGGTATTCATCTATGAAAATCTACAAATATTAAACGTCCCTTTATCTATTGGTATTGGAGGTATGATTGCTATTTTATCCGGCACGGTAAAACGAGCTCCAAAATTAATGAGGGATACTGGTACAGAATGGTTATATAGGTTAGTAACACAACCTAAAAGAATAAAGCGCCAGTTGATACTTCCAAAATTTTTAGTATCCGTTATGGCTGAGAGAGTCATAAAAAATGTTCATTAACTTTCTATAATAGAAACATTATATGTAATAGAGAAGAGGTAGACGATAAATGAAAAAAATCGGCATTATCGGAGCGATGCAAATTGAAATCGACTTACTTTTAGAAAAACTAGAGATTCAAGAAGAATTTACGATTGCCAAAATGCCTTTTTATCGAGGGATTTTCATGGATAAAGAGATTATTCTTACAAGGTGTGGCGTTGGAAAGGTGAATGCAGCTTCATGTACACAAATTTTAATTAATAAATTTGAAGTAGATTGTATTATTAACACTGGTGTTGCAGGTGGATTACATGTAGGTATGAAAGTTGGAGATCTCGTTATTTCCACGAATGTTACACATCATGATGTAGATAAAGGACAAATGAAGAATTTATTTCCATTTCAAGAAACGTTCATTGCAGATAAAGAATTGAGAGAACTTGCATTAAAATCATGTAATACAATCGGACTGGAAGGAAGCTTTTATGAGGGAAGAATTATTAGTGGGGAATGCTTTGTTGAAAATGCGCAACTGAAAGAGAAATTAATTGCTGAATATTCTCCGCATTGTGTAGAAATGGAAGGTGCGGCAATTGGTCATGTTGCGTATATCAATGATGTACCATTTCTTGTTATTCGATGTATTTCTGATACTGCGGATGATGAGGCAACTATATCATATGAAAACTTTGCAAAAGTTGCAGCGAATCAATCTTCGAGGGTTATTATTGAAATAATTAAGAATATGAAAAGTAATTTAGTAGTGTGATAGGAATGAAAAAGGACTTCTTTTAAATGGGAAAGTCCTTTTTTGTAGTATTACATATTATTGGTAGGTGATAGAGATGTGGAATTTTCAATTGAAACAAATTGAAAGCCTATCGCAAGTTGGTATCACTCATCTTGTGGAAGAAAGTAAAAAAGAGGGGTTTAACTTTCTTATAAAGTTAGTGAATGAATACAGAAATAAAACAAATACATTCAATAAAAAGGGAGAATGCTTATATGGCGTTTTTCAAGATGAGGTTCTTATCGGAATTGGTGGCATAAATCAAGATCCGTACATGAAAGCTAAAGTAGTTGGACGGTTAAGAAGGTTCTATATTTCTAAAGCATATCGAAGGAAAGGAATAGGGAATTTATTATTAAGGAAAATTTTATCTGATGCAAAAGAGCATTTTCAAACTGTCGTTCTGTATACAGACACAAAACAAGCTAGTCAATTTTATATTTCCAATGGATTTATGAAAAGTGAAGGGTATCAAGGAGCGACTCATTATTTAAGATTATAAAGAAAAAGATTCCATAAGGCACAATCTTATGGAATCTTTTTCTCTTTAAGTAATTATGACTTTACTTTTAAATGCTTCAATAAATGTTCAGGGTGACCTTGTACATAATAAAAGTGTGGATTATTTTCATCATCATAAATCATGATATAAGGTTTTTCGTTAAGTGGAAGGAGTACAAGAACTTCATCTATCGTTGTATGTATCCATCGATTTGTAATGGTAACTGGTTTAGATAAAGGGATTTTTATCATATGTCCAGTTTTAGGGACAACGTTTAAATTTTTAAATACTCCAGTAATGGATTTTGCATATTGTACTGCTTCTTTTTGAATTTCTAAGTCTAGGGATTGTTTTTGCACGACCGTTCCCTTTTGACAATCAAATACTTCAATTTGTTTATTTGTTTCTGCGAAAACATTAGTTGATAGTAAAAGTGAAAACAGAAAAATGAATCCTATTTTTTTTAACATGGAACAACACCTCATATTTACTATTCCCTCAAATCCTATAAATATTTTTTGTCACATTTATGTAACAAAGAAAGTGTATGATAGCGCCATAAATATGAAATTCTGATTTTACTTTGGTATGATAAGGTTTACAGATAGTTAATGGAGGAAGAAATACATGAAAGTATTAATCGCAGATGATGAACAGGATATGCTAAAAATATTAAAAGCATATTTTGAAAAAGAAGGCTTCCAAGTATTTTTAGCAAGGGATGGAGAAGAAGCACTTGAATTATTTTATGAGGAAAAGATTGATTTAGCAATTTTAGATTGGATGATGCCAAAAAAGAATGGGATCACTGTATGTCAGGAAATAAAAAAGAATTCGAGCGTGAAAGTATTGATGCTTACTGCTAAAAGTGAAAATGAAGATGAACTTGCGGCCTTGCAAAGTGGAGCGGACGAATATGTCAAAAAGCCATTTCATCCAGGTATTTTACTTACAAGAGCAAAAAAGCTTTTACATCAAGAGAATATCTACCAAGTACAAGATTTAAAAATAGATCTGACGAAAAATAAAGTATATAAAAATGATAAAGAATTAGAAATCACGAAAACAGAGTTAGAATTAATTAAATGTTTTTTAAATCATAAAGGTACGATATTAACGCGTAAAAAGTTATTAGATATCGTATGGGGCTTTGATTATTTCGGAGATGAGCGAACAGTGGATACACATGTTAGACGATTGCGAAAAAAAATAGGTGAAGAGATTATTAAAACGCATCGTGGTTTAGGATATAGTTTGGAGGATGCTCGTGAATAAGCTTGGTAAAAAACTGTTTCTAAGCATTTCCTTAACGATTATTCTTATTTTTACAATTTCGTTATTATTAATAAATTATTTTTTGCCGAAATATAATATATACAAGACAAGAGAAGGCCTAAATAAAATTACGACTCAAATACAATCTGCCTCTGATGAAACGCTAGTAGATATGATCAATCGAATTGAGAATGAAAACAATGTAACAATAGTTTACACTTCTATAAAAGGCACAGAAGATGAAATGAATGACGCATTACGTTCGCAGCTTGCCCATAAGAGGGTGACATTGAATAAGCTTTGGATTACAAAAGAAGAGGTAATGAAAGTAAAGCGTTCTGGACAATCGAATAAATTATATGATCAAGAGAAGCTAAAAGCGAGCTTTTTTGCAAAATATATCGCTAAAAATGATATGTTAATTTTAGTAGGGGTTTCGATTGCTCATTCAAACGAACTGATAGAGGCACTTAACACATTTTATTTATATATTTTAGGATTTTCAATATTACTTGTCGTTGTACTAGTCTGGGTACTATCCAAAACAATTACAACTCCATTAAAAGAATTAAGCGATGTCGCAGAAGATATTTCTAACCTTAAATTTAAGCAATCGCAGGTAAAAACAAATGATGAAATTGGTGATTTAGCTAATAGTATTAATATTATGAGTAATAAGTTACATGAAGCTCATCGAGATTTAATGGATAAAAATGAACACTTAAAACGATTTATGGGAGATATTACTCACGAGCTGAAAACGCCGATTGCATTAGTAAAGGCATATTCAATGGGGATTCAAGATGGACTAGATGATGGGACATATTTGGATACAATTATTAAACAAACGAATCAAATGTCAAATTTAATAGAGGAACTGCTTCGTTTTTCTAAAATTGAAAGAGACTTACTGCAGAAAGAAGAATTTCAGGTAATATCACTTATTCAAAGTGTAATTGAGAAACATGAAATTGAATTCCAAGCCAAAGATATACATTTACAAATGGATTGTCGCGTAGAAGATGTTAATATTTATGCAGATTTGGATAAAATGAAAATGGTATTTAATAATTTAATTTCAAATGCAATCAAATATACAGAAAATCAAAATATCAAGATTGTATTGGAAGACAGAAATGATTGCGTATATTTTAGTATCCAAAATGGAATTAATCCTGATATAAGTACAGATATCGAAAAAATTTGGGAGCCATTTTATGTATTAGAAGCCTCACGTAGTAAGGAAATATCAGGAACTGGATTAGGATTAGCCATTGTAAAAAGTATTTTAGAACGACATGGTTTTGAGTATGGTGTCTCCATTATAAAAAATGAAATACAATTTTATATGTATATAGAAAAGAGTTTACTTTGAGTAATCAAGACCTAAATGCTAAAAATGTTTAAAAATATAAAGCTCTCACTTGCGGGAGCTTTTATTCTTTGGCTCCGTTAGTGATATGTGTTGATATTCAAAAAAATAAGAACTTACGTTCTATAATAATTGTATAGATGCTTCCATTTTGTGGGGTGGTTTCAATGGCTACGATAGAACAAATTCGTACTGATATTGAACGCTTAGACCAATTTGGTAAGGAGCGTGTATTTGCGTGGTTAAAAACTACCCTTACACCATTATTTGAATCAAAATCCATATTTCATGAAGTAAATGAACGGAAAGCTAATAAAGGATTTCGCTGCATTTACTGTGGAATGGATGAAATTGTTCGCTTTGGTAAAACTGCACAGGATCGTCAACGTTATAAATGCAAATGCTGCGATAAAACATTTACGGAAACTGCTGATAAGCCTCTCTATCATTGTCGAAAATCTGAAAAATGGATTGACTTTTTATCATGCTTGATTGATGGTATGAGCTTGCGTGATAGTGCCAAAGAAATTAGCGTTCATTGCGTCACTCTATTCTACTGGAGACCTAAAATCCGAACAGCCCTTGCACAAATCAATGCAGAGGAACTAAATGGAATCGTAGAAGTTGACGAAACCTATTTTTTAGAATCACAAAAAGGGGCAATCCTAACACACCGATCTTCTCGAAAACGTGGTGGAAGTGCTAAAAAACGAGGTCTTTCCACTGAACAAATCTGTGTGCTGATTGCTCGTGATCGAGAGAAAAATACATTCTATAAAGTCATTGGACGTGGAAAGCCTACAAAAGATAGCTTAGAACTCCATTTAGGTAATCGACTAGGAACAGATATTGTTCTTTGTTCCGATGCTCTTAGAGGTCATAAACTACTTGCAAAGAATCATCATATTCAACAGTATGTGTTCAAAACTGGAGAAAAACGTGTCAAAGGAACCTACCATATCCAAAATATCAATAGCTATCACTCTCGCTTGAAACGATGGCTCAATCGCTTCTATGGTATTTCTACGAAATACCTAGAAGGTTATATTGCATTGTTCAACTATCTTGATCAACTAAGATTTGATGTTAGTGAACGCTCTATTAAGGAGCTTGCAGTGGATGTGCTAATGAATAAAGTCTCTGATACCAATAATGATATTCGTTTAAGACAAGTTGAGTACGTTTAATAGCTATTTAACGTCATAGATGACTAATAAAGAATGTTATGAAATGATTGTTTAAGTGACTATAATAATAATGTAAGACAAGTTCCGATAAATTCCGTATAAAAAATATCGAGTGAGTAATAAATTTTAACGATAATATGTATTTGTAAAGGAGGGAAATGAATGTTACAAGAATTCAATAATTTAATGGATTACATTGAAACACATTTAACGGAAGAAATCTCTGGAAAAGATATATCAAAAATTGTAGGACTATCTGATTATCATTTTAAAAGAATGTTTTCGTATATGGCTGGAATGTCATTGAATGAGTATATCAAAAATAGGAGATTATCAGTTGCGAATGTTGAATTAATAAACGGAGCAAAAGTGACAGATATTGCCTATAAATATGGCTATCAATCTATAGAAGGATTTTCAAGAGCCTTTCGTGGATGGAGTGGTTTTTTACCTTCAGAAGTAACTAAAAACAAAATTCAAAAATCATTTCCCAAATTTTCATTCTTTATAGATATAAGAGGAGGAATATCCATGGAATTCAAAATTGAAAAAAAAGAGAAGTTTAATATAGTAGGTGTATCGAAAAGAGTGCCAATTCAATTCGAAGGTGAAAATAATGCTATCTTAGAACTAGCCCAGTCAATTACCGAACAACAAAGAAATGAAATGCATCAATTAGCTGATTTATATCCTCATCAAGTCTTGAATGTATCTTATGATTTTGATGATGGTTTCTTGGAAGAAAAAGGCTACTTAACTCATATGATTGGTTTTGCAACTACAAAAGAAAATCCATTCGATGATTTAGAGCAAATTTCTATTGAAGAAAGTTTATGGGCAATTTTCCCTAATCAAGGACCATTTCCTGCTACGCTTCAAGAAACTACCGCAAAAATTTATTCTGAATGGTTGCCTTCTTCAGATTATGAAGTAGCAGATATACCTGGAATTTCTTTTACAAAGCACAATGGTACATCGGAAAATGTATATAGCGAAATTTGGATGCCAGTAAAGAAAAAAGTTAGCGATAAACTTGGATGATTATTATATTTACAGAAGTGTTATGCCGTTAAATCTTCATTTACCATATTAGACCAGTCAGTAGATATTGACTGGTCTTTTTGAATTTGATGAAAAATCAACACTTATCGCTAACAGAGCCTATTCTTTTTATTGCCAGTTTGAAACAAAGATGCATTGTTTACCCCGCTATTTGTGGACAGTAAGACCTCCACCTCAATATTCAGCGAAAGAAAAGAAGTTAGGCGGTGGTACCAACAGCTCGTAAAAGCCTGATTGGTTTGAGCTAATAATCAGTGGGGATGAAGAAAACACCCACTGATTAAAGTTTCACTTTATAAGTTAAATAGACTATACTAATAAAAAGATATTACGTTCAATATAGGAGCATATTTCTTGAACAATTACTAAATAACCAAAAAAAGTTCGGAGGGTAAAAATGATTGAAAACCTTTCATACATTACATATGAACATCATAAAAAGTTAGTACGAACAATTCTAAATGATTGTTCGTCTAAAGATGAAATTATTGGGTTAATGCTTATTGGTTCTGTTGCAAGAGGAGATGCTTATCCCGACTCCGATTTAGATTTATATATTCTTTTAGAAAATGGACAAAATAAAAAATTTCATTCTGAAATTAGAGATAATATTTTAATTGAATATAAATATGCAGACTTTAATCAAATTCAATTAAACTTTAATAACAATCCAATGGAACTATACTCTTTTTTAGAAGGTAAAATTTTAATTGATAATAAGGGGTTTTTGAAGAAATTAAAGGAAATAGCGAAAAATAAATATAAGAATTATTGTATTTCTGAAAATAAAATAAAAGGCATTTCTCATTGGTTAAATAGTTCACTTATAAAGATTAATGCTGCTTTGAAAGTAAATGATGAATTAAAAGCTTCATATATAGTTAATACATCAACCTGGGTAATGTTAGAAGGTATATGGGCCTTAAATAACAAACCAATCCCTCCGGCTGGGTCTGTGTTGGTACATATTAAATCATTATCAAAAAGACTTACTAATTTGGATGATTTGCTTAATAAAGTGTTTTTAGGTAACACGAGCGAACGAATTCATTCAGCAATTATAATTATTGAGTGGGTTTTATTAAATTTAGATTATAAAAAAATAAATATATAAACTAACGGGTGCGTGAATTTATTTTATCTATTTTTTAAATTTAGATCTTAATAATAAAAGGATTTTAGATTTTTTATTTCCAGGCGGACAAGTATTTCTCTCGATATTTGTTATCTTCTTCGGACTCAATAATAATTAGTAGTAATGTTTCTTATTGTACTAAAGGGGGAGGGGGGGTAACAAAGTGCATAGTATGGTCGGACTCTGCTTAATAGAGGAGATGTAAACAACTTGCTATTTTTTTCACTTTAAATTAAAATATATTAAAGATATTAAATATCTGTAATATACTTTAAAGGGGAAAGTAATGGTAGATTCAAAAACAGCAGATTATACTTTACACATAATGGTATAAGTAACACAAACACCAAAAGGAAAATCAATTGGATTAGAACAGTTAGCTAAAATTCAAAACCTTTCACCAACATACTTTATTAAGATGTTAAGAAAACTTGTTAAAGTGGGACTAATTGAATTCCATCCCGGTGTTAATGGTGGATGTAGTAAGAAAGTCTCGTGATTTTTCTTTTTAAGAGGTAATTCAAGTTATTGAAAGTAAAACAACTGTATTCACACGCTCTTTAGAATATGAAGATTTTAAAAGCGGCGATTGTTTAATTGAAAATCTGATGTTTGAAACAGAAAAAAATGAAAGATGAATTAGCTAATTGATATAATATTGATCTTGCAAACCAAATCAATAAAGAATCATAAATGTTTCCAATTTTTTTATACTAATTGTAGATATTAAGAGTCTATATAGTATTTAATTTAAAAACGAAGATAATTTATCAGTAACTATATGTACTGGTTCAAATGGCTTGAACTATTTGAAAATGATAAAGAAGCAATAAAGGTAAAGAACTTTATGGTTCAATGTAATGTAATCTATGCTTATACAAAAACAGCAGATTTTAAAGAAAGAGAGTCAATATTTGTAAAGGAGATTGAGGTATGGCAGAATTCTGGGAATCAAGTTTTATAGAAAATCAAATGATGTGGGGATTTGAACCTTCAGACTCCGCAATCTTAACAAAGGACTTTTTCCTTGAAAAGAATGTTAAGGATATATTGATTCCGGGTATTGGATATGGTAGAAATGCAAAGGTTTTTATTGACAACGGAATAAATGTATCAGGTATTGAGATTTCAAAAACAGCGATTGAATTGGCAAGGCAAAACGGGCTTAATGTTAGTATTTTTCATGGTTCAGTAACCGATATGCCTTTTGATAACAAACTTTATGATGGTATATTTTGCTATGCACTTATTCACTTATTGAATGATCGTGAGAGAGATAAGTTTATTAAAGATTGCTATAATCAGTTAAAGCCAAACGGATATATGATTTTTACTACTATTTCAAAAGAAGCCCCAATGTTTGGAAAGGGAAAACAACTGGGGAAAGACTATTTCGAGATAATGGAAGGGATAAAAATGTTTTTTTATGATTCTGACTCGATAAAACAAGAATTTGGAAAATACGGATTGATAGAATTTTCAGAAATTGTTGAGCCACATAAGAATATGGAAAATAAACCTCCATTTAAATTTATAATGGTAAAATGTCAAAAAGAACTATAATTACAATTGCATAAAAAATAGTGAATTGTTAATTGATAAGGCTTATGTGTAACCTATTCACTAAGACCTTCAAGTGCTTACGCATTATTCTTAAAAGGCGAATTAAGGGAAGTCAAAGAGTTTCCCTTAAAAACCGCTTAATTTTCAACACTATTTTAAAACATAGCCATTGCTGAAAATCAAATCGAACAGCTATTGGCTGAATCCGGTTTTACCAATATAACTCGGTTTTATTCTACTGGAATTTTTGGAGGATGGATTTGCCATGCGGAATAATTTATCCCGCATTAACAGGCAAGTAATACCCCCATATTAGGAAAAATTAAAGAAGTTAGGTGGGAGATAAACTGCCCGTAAAAGCTCGATTGGTGAGGGATAAGATACGAAATTCGATAATTTCAGGCTTTATTTTCTATGTTTTATTTACTTTGTTACCCCAGTTACATGGAGAAACAATTACTATGAGGGATCTTACTGGAAACATTATAGGCGGAGTATTTTTCGGTTTATGTTTGGATGTGGTAAATATAATAATAAAAAAGCTGAAGAAGATGAATTATAATAAAAAATTCAAAACACCTTTCACTATGAACTGCACCCCAATTGTTAGACACAATTAACAATTGGAGGTGTAGTTTTTTTATGGCAAAGTTTTCATTAGAA
>NZ_JAGDQK010000006.1:0-226 GCF_017498755.1 Bacillus sp. XF8
CCATCATTGGCATTATATTCGGTGGTTGATTATCCATCATTGGCATCATATTCGGCATTTGATCATTATCCATCATTGGCATCATATTCGGTGGTTGATTATTATCCATCATTGGCATCATATTCGGCATTTGATCATTATCCATCATCGGCATCATATTCGGTGGTTGATTATTATCCATCATTGGCATCATATTCGGCATTTGATCATTATCCATCATCGGCAT
>NZ_JAGDQK010000060.1:0-18395 GCF_017498755.1 Bacillus sp. XF8
ATCTTACATTTATGTCTTAAATGTAAATTGAATTTTGTAGAAAAAACGATATAATTCCATTATAAACAACATGATTTTATTATAAACTACACGTTGTTCGTTATCTGTCTTTTTGTTAGACGAATGCTAGGAGGATTAACATGAGAGAAGAACAAACAAGCAATATTCCACAACCCAAAACATATGGGCCACTCGGTAACTTACCTATGATTGATATGAGTACACCCTCTCTTTCTTTTGGTAAACTAGCGAAAGAATACGGGCCAATATTTCGACTGGTTGCTCCAGGTGGATATAAAACAATTTGCATCTCTGGACATAAACTTGTAGCTGAAGTCTGTGATATCAATCGTTTTGATAAATATATTCATAATGAATTGGAGAATGTACGCGCTTTTACGGGGGACGGTCTGTTTACGAGCGAAACATCGGAGCCAAACTGGAGAAAAGCCCATAATATATTGCTACCAACATTCAGCCAGCAAGCCATGAAGGGATACCACTCCATGATGTTAGACATCGCTTCGCAGCTGATTCAGAAATGGTCCCGAATGAATCTCGATAATGATCATATCGACGTGCCTGACGACATGACCCGTCTCACTTTGGATACGATTGGACTCTGTGGTTTTAATTACCGATTTAACAGTTTTTATAAAGAAAAACATGACCCGTTTATCGACAGCATGGTACGTGCTCTTAACGAGGCTATGTATAAAAGTTTCCGCTTGAAGAGCATGGATAAGATGATGGTTAGAAAAAAACGACAATTTCAGAATGATATACAAAGCATGTTTTCGTTGGTAGACCAAATCATTAAAGAGCGAAAGGCCAATGGAAATAACGGAGAAATAGATTTATTGGCCCGCATGTTAAATAGTAAAGACCCTGAGATTGGTGAGGGGCTGGATGATGTAAACATCCGATACCAAATTATTACTTTCTTAATTGCTGGGCATGAAACAACAAGTGGTTTATTATCCTTTACGACTTATTTTTTACTAAAAAATCCGGAAGTCCTTAAGAAAGCATACGAAGAAGTGGATCAGGTCCTTGGTGATTCTACCCCATCTTATAAACAAGTGCTAAATCTTAAATACATTCGTATGATTCTCAACGAGTCCTTACGATTATGGCCGACTGCTCCATCCTTTGATGTATATCCAAAAGAAGATACCGTAATTGGCGGGCAGTATCACGTGAAAAAAGGAGAAGGTTTGACCGTACTTCTTCCTGAACTTCATCGGGATAAAGAAGTGTGGGGGGAGAATGCAGAAGAATTCCGCCCGGAACGTTTCGCAGACCCATCAAAAGTACCAAATCATGCATATAAACCATTTGGGAATGGTCAACGTGCTTGTATTGGTATGCAGTTCGCACTTTATGAAGCTACTCTGGTACTTGGGATGATTCTTCAAAAGTTTGAATTAATTGATAATGAAAACTATCAGTTGAAGATTAAGCAATCGTTAACCATAAAACCGGACAATTTCAGAATTAGAGTTAAATTAAGAGAAGGAAAACAAGTCTCAGCTTTACTGAATCAGCCGTTGGCAGATGAAGAGGAAAATGAAGAAAAGAAGGAACTGTCTTCGCAATATTTAAAACAAGAATTAATTGAAGGTTCCGAAAACTTACCTCTGCTTATATTGTATGGTTCAAACTTAGGCAGAGCGGAAGAGATTGCTAGGCAGCTGGTAGACCATGCACGGTTACTGGGTTTTCAGAGCAAGGTGGGAACATTGAACGATTATATCGGCAAGTTACCTAAAGAAGGCGCGGTGTTCATTGTAACTTCTTCATACAATGGTCAACCTCCTGAGAATGCCGCTCAGTTCGTAAAATGGTTGGAACAAGCAGACAAAGAGGAATGTACAGGGATCAGGTATGCAGTTTTTGGCTGCGGAGATCGAAATTGGGCGAATACTTACCAGAGTGTTCCGAAATTTATTGATAAAGAGCTTGAACAGAAAGGTGCCATGAGGCTTACCACAAAAGGCGAGGCAGATGCCGGAGGAGATTTTGAGAATGATTTTGCTCAATGGCAAAAGAACATGTGGAAGGATGTCTCGAATGCTTTTGGCCTAAAGATGAAAGAGGGAACAGAAACATTGTCTCATCAATCATCGCTTTCCGTTCAGTTGATTTCAGGTCCCCCTGCTAATCCGGTCGCTCAAAATAACGAAGCTGTTTATGCAACGGTGATTGCTAGCCGAGAACTTCAGTCACCTGAAAGTGAGCGGAACACTCGACATATTGAGATAGCCCTGCCGGAAGGAGTTACTTATCAGGAAGGAGACCACCTTGGAGTGCTGCCAAGTAACAGCCGAAAAAATGTCAACCGAATTTTAAAACGGTTTGGATTAAACGGGAAGGATCAAGTCATTCTGAGTACAAGTGGACGCAGTACAGCTCATCTTCCTTTGGACCGTCCTGTTAGTTTATTTGACCTTCTTAGCTATAGTGTTGAGGTTCAGGAATCGGCAACTCGAGCACAAATACGGGAATTGGCAATATTTACGGTCTGTCCTCCTCATAAATACGAATTGGAAGCATTATTGGAAGATGGAGTTTATCAGGACCAAATACTAAAGAAACGCATTTCAATGTTGGATCTTCTTGAAAAGTATGAGGCGTGTGAAATCCCGTTTGAACGCTTTTTAGAACTTCTCCCTGCGCTCAAACCGCGTTACTATTCTATTTCAAGCTCTCCACTTGTTGCACAGGATCGTCTAAGTATTACAGTCGGTGTTGTTAGTGAACCTGCATGGAGTGGACAAGGAGAATATAAAGGTGTCGCTTCTAATTATTTAGCTCAGCGTCACAATGAAGATGAGATTACTTGTTTTATTCGAACTCCAGAATCAAGTTTTCAGTTACCTAAAAATCCAGAAACATCAATTATCCTGGTTGGACCAGGCACTGGAGTTGCACCATTCCGTGGATTCTTACAAACGCGTCGTGTCCAAAAACAAAAAGGTGTTAACTTAGGGGAAGCGCATCTTTATTTCGGTTGTCGTCATCCTGAAAAAGATTATCTCTATCGTACAGAACTAGAAAAAGATGAAAAAGATGGCTTAATATCTTTACACACAGCGTTTTCTCGCTGGGAAGGACATCAAAAAACATATGTACAGCATTTAATGAAACAAGATGGAGCGAATTTAATTTCGTTATTAGATAACGGTGCCTACCTTTATATCTGTGGTGATGGAAGCCGAATGGCTCCGGATGTAGAAGATACTCTTTGTCACGCATATAAAGAAATTCATAGAGTCAGTGAACAAGAGGCAAGAAATTGGTTGGATCAGTTACAACATGAAGGACGATACGGAAAAGATGTTTGGGCTGGAATCTGAATTTATCCCGCATTAACCGGCAGTAATACTCCCACCTCAAAATTCAGCGGAAGCAAAGAAAGGTAGGTGGGAGATAAATTGCCCGTAAATGCCCCACTGGTGCAAATAATAATCAGTGGGGGATGAAAAACCCCTCCGCTGATTATTATTTGTACTTTATACTCACTTTTACAAGTTACTATTTTAGGAGGACTAATCATGACAACTAGCAATACGTACAAATTTTATTTAAACGGAGAATGGAGAGAAAGCTCTTCAGGAGAAACAATCGAAATTCTAACTCCATACTCACACGAAGTAATTGGTCAAGTACAAGCAATTACTCGCGGTGAAGTAGATGAAGCAATTGCTTCTGCAAAAGAAGCTCAAAAATCATGGGCCGAATCTTCCCTACAAGATCGCGCAAAATATTTATATAAATGGGCTGATGAGCTCGTAAATATGCAAGATGAAATTGCCGATATTATTATGAAAGAAGTCGGTAAAGGATATAAAGATGCGAAAAAAGAAGTTGTTCGTACAGCTGACTTTATTCGTTACACAGTTGACGAGGCTCTTCACATGCACGGAGAAAGCATGATGGGTGATAGCTTCCCTGGCGGATCTAAATCTAAACTTGCGATTATTCAACGCGCACCACTTGGCGTTGTACTAGCAATCTCACCATTTAACTACCCAGTAAACTTATCTGCTGCAAAACTTGCACCAGCACTTATTATGGGTAACGCGGTTACCTTCAAACCAGCTACACAAGGTGCAATTAGCGGTATTAAAATGGTTGAAGCACTTCATAAAGCAGGTCTTCCAAAAGGTCTTGTAAATGTAGTTACAGGACGTGGTTCTGTAATTGGTGACTACTTAGTAGAGCATGCTGGCATCAATATGGTATCGTTCACAGGTGGTACAAATACAGGTAAACACTTAGCGAAAAAAGCTACGATGATTCCACTTGTATTAGAACTTGGTGGTAAAGACCCTGGTATCGTTCATGAAGATGCTGACTTACAAGAAGCTGCAAAACATATCGTAAGCGGTGCATTCTCTTACTCAGGTCAACGTTGTACAGCTATTAAACGTGTACTTGTACACGAAAATGTAGCGGACGAGCTTGTTGACTTATTAAAAGAGCAAGTAGCTGAACTATCTGTTGGCTCTCCAGAACAAGACAGCACAATCGTTCCATTAATCGACGATAAATCTGCTGACTTCGTTCAAGGTTTAGTTGACGACGCTGCTGAAAAAGGTGCAACGATCGTTATCGGTAACAAACGTGAGCGTAACTTAATTTATCCAACTTTAATCGACCACGTAACAGAAGAAATGAAAATTGCTTGGGAAGAGCCATTCGGCCCAATCCTTCCAATCATCCGTGTTTCTTCTGACGAAGAAGCAATTGAAATTGCGAACAAATCAAAGTTCGGTCTGCAAGCAAGTGTCTTCACAAAAGACATTAACAAAGCATTTGCAATTGCAAACAAAATCGACACTGGTTCTGTTCAAATTAACGGACGTACAGAACGCGGTCCTGACCACTTCCCATTCATCGGTGTAAAAGGCTCAGGTATGGGGGCACAAGGTATTCGTAAGAGCCTTGAGTCTATGACACGCGAAAAAGTAACTGTATTAAACTTAGTTTAATATTACAAAAAGAAGCTTGTAGAGAAAGGGTTAAGTCGTAAATAACGACTACCCCCTTTTATTTTGCATACTTAATTGGGGTAGTACCACATGACCATCAAGCTAAGTTTTGAAGTATCCCCAAAACGAAAATTTTGTGGCTTTTATAACAACGAAATTTATTTATATCATTTTTGATAAAGTTGTTCTGATTAGGTTGATAGGCATAGGGTACTATTCCTAAAAGACTGCAAAACTTGATAATCTGTTTGCATAAAAGCTCCCTTTTTTATGAAATATACAATATGCCATCAATCTGTGGTTTTAAAAATGCAAATAAATTTAAAACTTTTTAAATTTATTTAATTATATATTGAATAATTTTTAAGTTAAGTTTAATATTATTAAAGTAAGGAGGTGTTTTTTATGGAAAGAGAAGAAATCCCTTCATGGGTTCTCTCGTTAGATAAAGAGTCTTTAGAATTTATTAGAAAGTTTATATTAAATTCTGGCTCTTTAAAAAATATGTCTAACTTGTATGATGTTTCTTATCCAACAGTACGTGCCAAATTAGATAAGTTAATAAAAAAGATTGAAATACATAGTAAAGAAGATGATGTAGAGTTTGTAAATATGATTAAGGGATTTGTTATTGATGAACGAATTAGTCTAGACATCGCTAAAATCATCATAGAAAAATATAAAAAAGAAAGGGATGTTTAATTATGAGTCCTGTAGTTGGAATACTAGTTATTATTGTTATTATAGTTACTCAAATCTTTTTATCATCTCGAAAAAACCCTTATTTAGGTGGAATTCTTCCTGTAGCATACATAGGTTTTATTAGCTTCTATTTTAATAAACTACTAATAGCTAAAGGTGATTATTTTTCTACATGGATAATGATAATAGCTGGTTTATGCGGATTTTTAAGTATATGGGCTTCAGGAAGAAAATGTTTTAAAAAAAAGAGACAAAAAGAATTAGATCTAATTGAGTTACAGAATCTCTAATTTCAAGAGATTTTTGTATTGTTAAGGTCTTTTTTTCATTTTATAAAGTAGCAAGGGATACTTATCACATTTCCAGAAAGCCTAATGTAAATTAGTATCCATACAACAAAAAAAACGTTATCCTTTTTGTAAAAATACACAGAAGGGATGGCGTTTTCAGTATGAATTTATCGATTTCTGATGAACTAGAATTGTTTTCTCAAGAATTACAACAACATATGTCATCTCATGTTTTAGAACAGTTAGCTAGGGATATCGGATTTGTTCAACGAAGAAGTAAATACCGAGCACAAGATTTAGTAGCTCTGTGTGTTTGGTTAAGCCAAAATATAGCTCATACTTCATTGACACAATTATGTAGTCGACTAGAAGCTAACACCGGTATTTCTATGAGTCCAGAAGGACTCAATCAACGTTTTAACCCTCAGGCTGTCCAGTTTTTACAACAACTCTTAGCACATTTACTTCATCAACAATTTTGTTCTTCTAGCAAGATTCCGACTTTGTATACAAACTATTTTCGACGTATTCGTGTATTGGATTCTACACATTTTCAGATTCCGGATAAATTCACTTCTACATATCAAGGTTCAGGTGGTAGTGGTCAAAATGCTGGCGTGAAAATTCAACTCGAATATGATCTTTTAAGTGGACAGTTTCTACATGTTCATGTAGGGTCAGGAAAACACAATGATAAAACTTATGCCTCTACTTGTTTAACGTCTCTTCAACCGAACGATGTATGTATACGTGATTTAGGATACTTCGACTTAAAAGACTTACATACTATAGAAGAGTGTAATGCTTATTTTATTTCAAGATTAAAGCTCAATACACGTATATATCAGAAGAATAAAGAGCCTGAATACTTTCAAAATGGAACAATTAAAAAGCACTCTGAGTACATCCAATTAGATATGGAGCAATTCATTAACCAATTACAGTCAGGTGAAACATATGAAATCCCTGAGATTTATATTGGAATGTATCAAAAACTTCCTTCAAGACTAATTCTGTACAAATTAACTGAAACGCAAATGAAACGTAGACAAAAGGATTTAGCATCTAAAGAACATAAGAGGGGTCACCATACATGCCCATCAAGCTAAGGTTGGGTTTCCTATGAACTTCTGTTCATGTTGCCTACATGCTTGATATTTTGTTTATTTGTTTTTAAAAATACGCATACCAAATAAACCTTGATAAGGTGTATTTTTAAAGATTATGCAGTTTTCTGCTTTAGATTGGATACAGTACACTGATAAACGACACCTAAAATATCAAAGACTGTCTTTTTCTCATATCGATGCGATTTCCGTCCGTTTTTCTGTAAGAGGTCAAATAGACGAAGGAAAATTTTTGATACTTCTTGGGTGTCTTTTTGTATAGCTTCATATACTAAGTACAGATGATCTTGAATCATATAAATTGCTTTATATTCACTTAATTCTTTTTGTTTTTTCTGTAGTAACAGCTGTCGCATTTTGAACATAGTGGAAGAACAAAGAAAAATAGCGATTAACTGTCCATAAAGATGACATTCTAGACGCTCTCGCTTAATATTGTGACAATGATTGATACCAAAAAGAGATTTCCATGTTTTAAATACAATCTCTATTTGCCAACGTAGTGAGTAGATATCATGAACCTGTTCCATCGGAACAATTTCCCATGGTATGTTGGTAATTTAAACGTTGATTTCTGTTAATCGTTTACTTTTTTCAGAGTATGTAACTCCTTTTTTCTTTTCAACATAAGTTTGCTGTTTCCTACGTTTATGAATTTGAGTTGATGTGAGTCTGTATATTACAACTCGCGAGGGTAATTTTTGTTGTCCAATATAGGCATTTCGAATTTCATAAGTATCTCCTGGTTTTATCTGATGCATAATATCTTCAAGGTTAAGTAAAACATATAAAGATTGCTTTTTTACTGTTCCATCCCGAAAGAATTCTGGAAATTCATTCTTCACATATACTCTATTATTTAACTTCAACCGTGAAACATAGAATACACCTCGTTGATCCATCTGGTCTAAATCTTTTAGAGAAAAGTATCCTAAATCTCGAATACATAAATCTCCTGGGCGTAAGGTATCTAAACACTCTGTACCAAAGGTTTTATCATTATTTTTACCTGGTTCCATTTGAAAATTGAGGAATTTTCCACTATGTAAATCATACTCTAGCTGAATCTTAATACCAGCTGTTTGTGCACATCCTCCTGAACCAGGATAAATAGGAGCCAAATGATTGGGGACCTGAAAAATAGTAGCATCTAAAATACGTATACGTTGAAAATAAGAAGTGTATTGATTTGAAATTTAAGAAGAATCGTTTAGTTGGCTTTTGACTAAAAGAGAAAATACACGCTGTAGAAATAAAACAGCGCATCGATTAAAACGTTGATTAAGTCCTTCTGGACTCATGAGTGTAGCTGTATTTGCATAAAGTTGACTACATAATCGATTAAGGGAACTACTTGTTACATGTTAACTGATCCAAATACATAAAGCAGCCAAATCTTGTGCGCCATACTTACTTTTACGTTTTACAAAACCTGTCTCTTGTGCAAGTTGTTGAAGAATATGTGGGGATAGATATCGCTGTAGTTCTTCAGCGAACAAATGAAACTCATCTTGAATCGATAGATTCATACAAAAACGCCATCCTTTCTCTATATTTTTACAAAAAGAATAACATTTTTATAGTATGGATATGAATCCACCTTAGCGTGATGGCGATAGGGTACCACCAATAAAATGAGAAAAACATATCCTAGAATCTCCTTTGGGATGAAAAAACTATTTTTCTACGATAGCCACTTGCTATTTAGAAAAAATAGTACCGTTTCTTATATTAAATGTGTCGTTATTGCACAAGTGACACACCCAATATAAGAGGATACCTAACTTGAATATAAACTAAACTATTAATGCACGTAATAATGATTCACCAACATGAATTTTAAGTTATAACAAATTATTACAGAGTAGAGTGTTTATTATTATTCTTTACCATATCTAATATATCCCTTATTACATCAACAACAACTTGAGGTTGATCAATATGTATTGCGTGTCCAGCATCTTCAACAACAATATGTTTTTTATTAGTCGATAAGTTAGCAAGCTCTCCCTGGAATTTCATCCAAGTAGCCATAGACTCCACTGTATGAAAAGGCTGCAGCCCCCCCGTTACAACAATGAGTGGAATGTTTCCAAGTGATTTAGAAGTACGAATTTGTTCTAAGCTTTCTTCCACTTCATTAAGAGAACCTTCCAAAGTAAATTGATTATAATAAGCCGCCTGAACTTCTTTTGTAAATAAAGAGGGCAATATTCTGTTTTGATCCTCGTGAGTTGAGTCTAAGAGAACGACTCCTACTACTTCCTCTGGATATGTGCTTGCAAATAATCTTGTATTTAACCCTCCAAATGAATGTCCGACTAATACATATGGAGGGTTTATACCTGCTTTATTAAGTAATATACGTAGATTTTCGACACTTTGCTGACTATGGCGAGGTCTTTCATTCATTTCACTTTTGCCAATACCAGCTCTATCATAAATAAACATTTTTGAGAACTTTGAAATGTCATCTTTAATAGGATTCCAGCTTTCTAAAGTGGCTCCATATCCAGCATCAAAAACTAGGGTTGGACCTTCATTATTTCCCCCTAACAATTCATAGTATAATTCAATACCACCTATATCTAATTTTTGTCCTGTTTCATTCCCAATAAGTTCACTCATATCCCATTCTCCCTTTTTCTTTTTATCCATTGAAAATCCAATTAAACAAGTTCAATTTAATTGAACTTATAGTAACATGTACTGATTTTCTTTTCAATCTAAAGTTTAATATAATTGAACTAGTAGATTGAAGTACAAAGGATGTTGAAAATGAATGAGTTAGGAAAACGAATAAATGAATTAAGGGTAGAAAAAGGTATGACACTTGTAGAATTAGCTGGTAATAAAATGTCAAAAGGGATGTTAAGCATGATTGAAAATGGGCATTCGAACCCTTCGATGGATAGTTTGAAATTTATCGCGCACCAGTTGGGCTGCGATCCTCAATATTTGTTAGGGAGCCCTACATCTGATGAGCTAAAACACTTATTTAATAAAGTAGAGGAAGCGTTTGAAAAAAATAATGATGAACAGATAATTAGTTTGACACACGACATGTTGGACCAACAGTTTCCCATTTCATTTGAATCTGCTAGGATATTGGAGATTTCCGGAAGAACAGTTATGAAATCCGAGCAAAAGCGTGGGGAAATGTTGATAAAACGAGCAGTAGCAATCTATGAGCGGTTATCCCTTTATAGCCACTGCGTTGCTGCTAAAGTACATATGGTAGAATACCGTGCAAAAGAGAAGGATTACCATGATGCTCTGATAATGTTACGAAATGTAAGAAAAGAGTATCATGAAAAAGCAACAGTAATTGATATGGTCGTTGAAATAGAAGCGAATTACGTTGAAATGGTCTTACTCTTCGGGATAGGTGACTATAAATCAGGAAAGAGTAAGCTTAATCAGCTAATTGAACTATCTAAGAGAAAAAGAGTCTTTTATAAGATGGATAATATTTTCCGAATTGCAGCGTTTCAAGCTCTTCTTCATAACAATGAAAGTGATTATGCTTATTTTATCAAGAAGTCAGAACAGTTTGCTGTTTTTAGTGAAAATGATGAATCTTTAGCTTTTACACTGTTACTTCAAGCACATTATCATAATCAAACATCAGAGGATTATGAACAGGCCCTTTATTACTTAGATAGGTTTGCTACCCTAGTAAAGGGGAATCTCGGAAGTGACTATTATTATCTTGAAAAAGGTAAAGTATTATTAGGAAAAGGACATATAAAAGAAGCCCTTGAAGCATTTGAACAATTTAAGATGCCAAATACGACTATTTACCCACTTGAATTATGTATTCTCTACACAGCAGATGCATATAGAGCACATTGTCTTTTACAACTAGGAAGAATAGAGGAAGCACTTATCTATGCGCAGAGAGCAGCTAGTAAAATAGATTCGCTACCCCTGACGCCTTATCAAGGTTTTATAAGAAACACCTTAGAGTTAGTGAATAAAACCTATAATAGTATTTTCGATAGAAAAAATGAATAGCTTATAGGGAATAAAGAAGAGAATGTCAATTTAAGAAAAGCAACTACCCCAAAACGATAAAATTAACATTTCTATATCGAGAATGAACAAATCTTTCGTTTTGGGGGTTTTCTATTTTCTTAGCTTGATAGCGATGGGGTCACCATATCAAAAAAAGAAAATTGTACGTTTAGACACAATTTGGACACATTTTAGCCGGTTCCCTGTACGCTAAGGAACCGGCTATTTACTTTACTACTTTTTTATATAATTTTTCTCTCGTAATGGTCTTAGATTATTAAAATTTGTTTTTTCATTTAAGTTCCAAACATAATGGGGTACGGAAACAATTCTAGGTATGAGGGGCCCTCCTGGAAAATAAATACAAAAAAGTAGTTAATCTTTAAATTTCGACCTTTATATCGCTAATTTAATTATTAAAAAGTTTAACTTATAGAGAGAATATCATTTTAATTTACTGTTACCAGTAGGGTGTACTCTATTGAGAAGAAATCTTTTCCTTGATATTATTAGTCTCGTGGGTTCTCAATAACACTTATCAAAAAATGTACAAAATGAGGGATAAAAATGGTTTACGGATACGCTCGTGTAAGTGCACAAGATCAAAATTTAGATACACAGATTGAACAGCTCATAAAATATGGAGTAGATGAAATCATAAAAGAGAAAATAAGCGGAGTTACAAAACAAAAGCCTGAGTTAGACACGTTACTTTCAAAACTTACATCTGGGGATACTTTAGTCATAACTAGAATGGATCGTTTAGGTCGAAATACCATTCAATTATTACTATTAGTAGAACAACTTCGTGAAAAGAATGTTCATTTTGCAATTTTAAATTTAGGGATCGATACAAGAACTCCAACAGGTAAATTCTTTTTAACTGTAATGGCAGCATTTAGTGAACTCGATCGAGAAATGATTAAAGAAAAGCAACGTTTAGGAATTAAATTAGCCAAGCAAAAAGGTAAATATCGAGGAAGAGTAAAAAAATATACAGATAAGCATCCAGGAATGAATCATGCCATTGAATTACGTCAAACTACCGATAAAACTATAAAAGAGATATGTACAATTACAGGGGTCAGTCAGGCTGCGTTTTATCGTAGACTAAAGGAAATTGAGCAAGATGTTTAGATCCTAATTTATAACAAATATTTTATAATCGTAAAGGGAGAATATAATGTACTCTATAGGCAAATTTTCTGAAATATGTAATATTCCTGTTAAAACATTACGCTACTATAGCGACATTGGATTACTAAAACCTTCTTACATAGATCCTGTAACAAACTATCGGTATTATGACTATGACAAAATTCAAATCATAAACAAAATTATGCTTCTAAAAAGCTGTCAATTCTCCTTAGCTACGATTAAGGAATTTATTGAAAGCTCTGATCAGATACAATGGAAAAGCATATTTGAACATAAAATTGATGAACTTAAGGATCAAAAAGAACAAATTTCCAAACAAATAGAAGAGATGCATCGGTTAAAAGTACAAATCGAAAAAGAGGCTTCTATAATTCCAGGACCTCTTTTATCCGACTGTTTTATTGAAAATCGAAAGGAAATACTAGTTTATACGATTCGTGAGAAAATAGAGGTTAAATTTATTGATAATTTGGTTAAAAATTTATTTGATCGAGTTTACGCTTTTAATCTCGTGATTACAGGAAAACTAATGGCTATCTTTCACGAACGAGATTTGAATCAAAAAGAGGCAGATGTAGAACTACTTCTTCCAATAAAAGATACGAATAAAATAGACGGTTGTAGAATTTTAGCTAGTGGGACATACGCATGCCTGACTGTTAAAGGTTCCTATTCAGAGCTGTATGTAGGATATGAATTGTTAAAAAATTGGATAATGGAACAGAATCTAATTCATGTAGGGAAAGAGCTAGAGATTTATGAAAAAGGACTTGTTCCTTCCTATTTTAATATAAGAGAGATACGACCAGATTTTAACATTCATCCCTCAGAGTTTATCACCAAAATATGTATACGGGTTATTAAGAACGATAGTTAAGTAACAGCTTTTATATAGAAACAGGATAGACTCTCCACCCACTGGAGAGTTTATTCTTTATATATACAAAGAAATAACGGAGGGGAATTACTATGTATCATCCGAGATTATAAAGAAATGCTTACGAGGCAGGTAAGCGTTATGCAGAAATCCTTTATAAAAATGGATTTCGATTCCCGAAAGTAACAGAAGAAAAGTTAAATTCGGGGAACAATGCAAACCTATTCTCACTGAATTTGACCCTAGTATTGTGAAGGAAATACAAGGATTTGCTGATGGTTGTCATTCTTCATTGGAAGAAGTCAGTTCATTTCACTTAAGTATAGGTGTATTTGAGTTGGCCGGTCAATGCAGCATTTTCTCGGCATTCAATGGAAGAGAAATGATTGTTGGACGTAATTAGGATATGCTCTTAAATTTAAAGAAAATGACAGAATCCTCATTAGTTTGTTTTGAAGGTAAAAATAAATATGTAGATCATTCAGATTGTTTTAGTGGAAAAGTTGATGATATAAATCAACATGGTTTATTTGTAGGAATTACATCAGTTCCTCATGAGGGAATTAAGCCAGGATTGAATTCTTATTTTGCTGTTAAATATATTTTAGAAATTGTTGTACTGTGGGAGAAGGAATAGAAGTGTTAAAAAGATTCCCAACTTCGGTAGCTAATAACTACTTGTTAGCAGATCCATTAGGGAATATGGCTGTTGTAGCAAACTTAAATACATTAGATATAAACAGAGCTAAGGGACAAACAAACAGAGCAAAATATGTATCAGATAGACGATTGATAGATGCCGCTTCTATAGGGACACTTATGTATTACCACGATATTAATCAATAATTTGGACTGGAGAGTGACAAATATGAAAGATTCAATTCAAGGTTATTTTTCTTTTCTTGAAGGCAACAGCTACGAGATTGGTAGAAGGCAAGGAGAAGAAATAAAAAAGATTCCTAATGCAATGAATGTAGTTTTATTATCCGAACCAATAAATGAGGCGAAATTTAGGGATATGGAAAAATTAATGAACCAGTATTGTCCTGGTTTAATCGAAGAATTACAAGGGTTTGCAGATTCACTAAATGTAAAGCCTAGTTATCTTAATTTCTTTGATGATGCTTTGCTACAACCAGGTGGATGTAGTTTGGGTGCTGTTTTACCGTCTAAAACAAATGATAGTAAAACCTATGTCCTTAGAAACTTCGACTTGTCACCAGCAATATCTGATATGAGACTCTGTACAACAAAAGTAAAGGGTAAATACAGTCATACCGGATTCTCCGTTTCTTATTTTGGGCGAAGTGAAGGCTTAAATGAAAAGGGGTTCTGTGTAGCTTTTGCCTCTTGCGGTATACCAGTTGGAAAACATCTAGGAATGAAAAAGCCTATCATAAAAGGACTACAGTTTATGGTAATAGTCAGAGCTTTACTTGAAAATTGTAAAGACGTTGAGGAAGGAATTTCTTATTTAGAGGATATGCCTATTGGAGCAAATATGAATTTGCTTCTGGCAGATGCCAATGGTAACGCAGCTTTAATAGAAACTTATGATGGAAAAAAGGCTGTAGAAAGAGGCAATAAACAATTAGGATTTTTTATTGCAACCAATCATGCTGTAATGCCAGAAATAATTAAGTTAGAAAACGGAAAATTAGAACACTCTGAAATGCGTTATAATTTTTTGAAAAACAACTTAGAAAGTAATAATTTTATTACAAAGAATGAATTACAACAATTAATGTTAAAGGAATACCCTAATGGTGTAACAGTACACAATTTTGAAGAAAATTTCGGAACTGTTCATTCTATACTATTTAATCTTAATGATAAACAATTAGATATTTCTTTTGGTTCCCCTATAAATAATAAAATCTATAAATTAAAAGTAGGAGAAACCTTGCCTTTTAATGAATTAGAAATTTTTATTAAGAACAATAACTATGGGCCAAATTTTTGGAAATTAGTCAAATAATACTTCAAATATCAGAAGGAATGGATAACTCTAAGCATCCTTTTCTCAATAGCCTAATACTAATTAAAATAACAACCGATTCCTTTCAAATAAGAAATCAGTTCTTTAGTGAATATTATAATATTTATAGGATGCGGAGAGATTATCAAGCCCTTTGTAACTAAGAAAGCATGTTCAAAAAAATTAGGGAATCTAGTTTTGGATTATAAAGAATCCTTGTGAATGAATTAAAAAATGAAAATATCTGGATTGTAAAGAAATGTTAGAGAGTTTAGTAAAAATAAAGGTTTTGAGCATTCAACGATTGAAGAAAGAACCTTATTTTTGGTTACAGAAATAGGAGAGGTAGCTCAAGAAGTTTTAAAAATCTCTTCCATACCTGATGCTTATAATATTAATGAACTAAAAGAACATTTGAGTTTTGAAATATACGATGGGGTATGGAATCTTTTTGATCTTGCCAACAAGCTCGATATTGATTTAGAAGAAGCGTTTAAAAAAAGAGTGAGATAAATAAATATAGGAATTGGGATTAATAATTTTAAAAGTTTAATGGTACTGCTTAAAGAAGACCCTAAAAATGAAAAAAAAGTTATTATCTTGGTAATTATTATAAAGTTTAAATGGAATCCGTTTTTCGTTATGAAGGCCGGATAATTTACGAACATTTTCTTACCGTTGTAAATCCGCATTTTCCTGACGCTCCCCCTATACAAATGTATTAAAAATAAAGAAAGCAGGGAGAAAATCAATAAATGAATATTACGACTACAAGTTCTACAAATAGCAAAGTTGATATTTCTAATATTAGACATACACCAATTTTAATTGCATTACTTTTAGGTGCAACGGTCGCATTTTTAAACGAAACATTACTTGGTAATGCTTTAACCGTATTAATGAAAGAATTTGATGTATCAGCTTCAACAATTCAATGGCTTTCTACAGCTTACATGTTAGTTGTTGGGGTTTTAGTACCGATTACAGCTTTACTTCAACAATGGCTTACAACAAGACAAATGTTCTTAATCGCCATGGTAACATTTTTAGTCGGTACATTGATTGCTGGGTTCGCACCGACATTTTCCGTTTTATTAATCGGTCGTATCGTCCAAGCAATCGCTACTGGGTTAATTTCACCATTACTAATGAATACGATTTTAATTATTTGTCCACCTGAAAAACGTGGTGCCACAATGGGCTTAATAGCACTTGTTATGATGTCTGCTCCAGCAATTGGTCCTACATTATCCGGAATTATCGTTGATTTACTTAGTTGGCGCTGGTTATTTTACATTGTTATTCCTATCGTAATCATTTCCATTTTAATTGGAATGAAATATATTCAAAGTGTCACGGAGTTAACACGACCAAAAATTGATTATTTATCAATTCTTTTATCAACATTAGGTTTCGGTGGGATTGTGTATAGCTTTAGTTCTTCAGGTGATTTAGGATGGTCAGATCCTAAAGTTTATTCCACTTTAATTATCGGGGCTATATCGTTATTCATTTTTGTTGTTCGTCAATTAAAAATCGATAATCCAATTTTAGAACTACGCGCATTTAAGTTTTCAATGTTTACTTTATCAGTTGGGTTAATATTCATTGTCATGATGTCGCTGTTCTCAACAATGACATTATTACCAATGTTCTTACAAACGGTTTTACTTGTTACAGCCTTAAAATCAGGGCTAATCATGCTACCGGGTAGTATAATTAGCGCCATTATGGGACCGATTGCAGGTAAATTATTTGATAAATTGAGTCCAAAGATTATTATCATCCCTGGTATTGTGCTAGTAGCCATTGCAATGTGGCTATTTAAAGGCATTAACCCAGAAACAACATTGACACAAATTATCTTGATGCATAGCGTATTAATGATTGGACTCATGTTTGTGATGACAGTACAAACATATGGTTTAAATCAATTGACACCAGAGCTTTATCCACATGGTACAGCGCTCTTCAATACATTACAGCAGGTAGCTGGCGCGATTGGCACGGCTATATTTATATCTAAAATGTCTTCAGGTACAACTGAATATATGAAAAACTCAGCAAATCCAATGGATCCAGCAGAAAAATTAAATGGCTTAACATCCGGCTTCCAAGGGGCATTCACGATTGGGTTAATCTTTATAATTGTTGCCCTCGCTGTATCGTTTTTCTTAAAAGGACAGAAAAAGAAAGCAAAAGCCACTCAGCTTTTACACACTGAAAATTAGAAGATCTTAAATTTTGTATTAGCTGTAGATTGGTTGGTTCTGGTGCAAAAAATCTATCAAACTTGGACATACTGATACTATTACTCTAGAAAGGTGTGTGATTGGTATGGAAAAGAAAAATTTGTTCAAATGGAAGCACTATCAGCCTGATATTATCTTAGTTTTCGTGATTTAGTGGAAATGATGGAGGAACGGGGTTTATCCATTTCGGTTCTGGTGCAAACTTTGCAAGTAATCCCCTAAACTTGGACATACTGATACTAGTACTCTAAAAAAGGACGTGATCAGTATGGAAAAGCAAAATCTATTCAAGTGGAAACATTATCAACCTGATATTATTTTATTAACCGTAAGATGGTACCTACGGTAAAACCTCAGTTTTCGTGATCTAGCCGAAATGATGGAAGAACGTGGACTATCTATTGCTCATACAACCATCATGCGCTGGGTTCACCAGTATGGTCCTGAATTAGATGAGCGAGTACGGCATCATCTTAAGCCAACCAATGATTCTTGGCGAGTCGATGAGACGTATGTGAAAGTGAAAGGTCAATGGATGTACCTATATCGTGCTGTTGATTCAGAAGGAAATACGATTGATTTTTATTTAAGCAACACAAGAGATCATAAGGCTGCAAAGCGCTTTTTCAAGAAAGCTTTGCGGTCTTTTCATATTTCAAAGCCCCGTGTTATCACAGTAGATAAGAACCCAGCCTATCCTATTGCGATTGAAGAGTTGAAGAAAGAGAAAAAGATGCCCGTAGGCATCCAAATAAGGCAGGTAAAATACCTTAATAACATTGTGGAACAAGATCATCGTTTTATTAAAAAGAGAGTTCGTTCGATGTTAGGATTGAAATCTTTTCGTACAGCTAAATCTATTCTTTCGGGAATAGAAGCGATGCATAGCATTAAAAAAGGACAACTTGCTTTACGGGACATGATATTATCCCCTTAAGGTAGACAGTGTAAAAAGACCATGAATAAACATGGATGTTACACTTTTACTTGGAGGGGA
>NZ_JAGDQK010000061.1:0-18282 GCF_017498755.1 Bacillus sp. XF8
GAGCTATAACTTCCGTTTAATTGATAAAAGTATCCACTCCCGTTGAAGATAGTCGCAAAACAGGCATCTGCAGTAAATGATTGGTTGTATTCCTCATATACACGTCCGCTATCAAAGTCATCATAAAATTTTGGTACCGCCTTAATATCCGCAGATAATGTGTTGCCTTCGCCTTGTTTTTTCAGATAAACAACTTTATATTCCGTTTCATTATCATCAACCAATGTCCACATTTCTGATAAATCGTTGAGGAAGAGCAGGTTTGGTCTGTTTGGTGGAATATTTGCTGAAAACACACAGTTTCCATTCAATTCTTCTTCGATGAGATATGACATCTGTGTGACGTATTCTTCATTTTCTAAATCGCGTACATACATAACCAAACCACCTCACTTGTAATAAAATCTAAAATCAAAATAAACTGTTGCTGATGTACAGTTAAACACTTCAAAAGTATTCCAACCTGGTACTAATTCGATGAAATCTTTGTCTGTGTTTCTCAAGAATGCTAATCCGCTCCTCCCAACATCTGGTCCGCTATAAATAACAATATCCTTACTGGAAAGAGGAACATTAATTGTTGCAGTGCTGAAATTTGTAAGATTTTTCAACTTAAATCCGTAAGTACTTCCAATCACATCACTGATAGTAATTTTTAACTCTTGTTCAAATGGATGAACTGGAAGATTACCGGGATTGTAAATTTTAAATTGTTGACCCGGAACGACATTGTGCTGGTAGATATGTGATGCATCATCAGAAATAATTCCCATGCCAATGCCCCACAGTCCGCTTGTCGCATCAACTCCATATCGTTGAATATCAGAGGATTTCCCGATTGATTCAGCGAAAGGCAGATCAGTTGTTTCAAATGTTAACTCACCGAATCCGTACTTGAATGTCTGTTCGATATCAAATGTGGAGGATAACATCACTTTATATCGTTTCCCACCAATAAATTGATTTTCACCATTTTGATACTCAAGACGCCGTAATTCTCGTATATAAAACGGTTCTACGTTTGTTATTACTTCGAATAACCTGTCTCTCAACATCGTTACGTCTAACAAGTCTTGCGCTTTAAAATAAAAAGGTACGGTTATAGTCCGTACCCCATAAGTAGCTCCTGTATAAATTCTTCCGTTTGATCCATCTACATCTATATAATTCGGACGTGTTTCAATTGAACTAACACGGAAGTCTTGTACCTGGACGTTTATATCAGATAGTTTGATAGATTGTCCATTCATTTGCGTGATTTGTACGTCCATTAAAAGTACCTCCTTACCGTGTTATCAACTGCGTTTTCTGCATTTACATGTGGCGTTACAATACGACCTACTGTTTCGCCTTCCATCACTACTTGAAGGTTTGTTAAATCTTTTCTCAAACCTTTAATAGCTGCAGTGATTTCACCATTATTGTCACTTGAATTAGCTTCAATTTTCCCGCTAATCATTGCGCTTTGCCCGAAATTAGAAGATGTAGGGATACTAGAAATACCTGATGGCGTTTTATAGTTGCTAGAGAAAGAAGGAACTTCAGGTGTTAGAACATTACCTGGTAACACATCACCCATTTGAATAGATTCTGTCAAATCGGAAAAACCATCTTTTACAGCAGAAGCCATATTTTGAGCAGCACGTACCACAGGGTGAACCATGTTGTCTAATCCCCACTCTAAACCTTGTCCCATGTATTCACCCATATCTCTCATCAATCGTGAAGGAGAGTGAATACCGAAGAATCCGGTAATGGTGTCCTTAATAGAACGACCCATTTTAAAAACGGTGTCTATCAAACTATTCCATCGACTAACTAGACCGTCAATAAGCCCTTGAATAATCATTTTACCTGCCCAAACAAAACGGTGAACATAAGCTTGGGTGACGAGTACTGCTTTTTCTAATGCCCAGCCAATCGATGCAGCGATATTATTTAGTTTTCCTTGAATTCCTTTAAGAATATTATCGTATATTTCAATAAAGAAATTTTTAAACATACCGCCCCAACTTTTAACAAGACGGGTGATATATTCTAATTTTGTACCGAAAAACACATACAAATCAGCTAGGGCGTCGTTCCAGATTTTTTTTATACTAGTCCATAATCCACTGAACATTTTACCTATGTCAGAACCGAATTTGCCTAGGAATTTTAGAACCTTCCCAAGTCCCCATAGCTGCAGATACCCCCAAATTGCTTCGAGCGCTCCAAACCATATTTGCTTCACGCCTTCCCAAACGCCTTCCCAGTCTCCAGTAAATAGAGATGAGAAAACTTTCACAATTCCGAGAATAACTTTTAGGATTCCTTGTATAAAAGTTTTTACAGCCTCTAAAGTTCCAATTACGATTTCTTTGATAATTGGCCAAGCTACTTTAAAAATTCCTACTATAATCGGCATCACAGTACGTATAATTTCAACTGCTACAGACCAGCAATTTGAAAAGGCTTGTTTTATTTGATCACCGTTTTCTAACCAAAATTGAGCTATTTGGTTTCCGATTTCTGTCATGAATGACCATAATTCAGAGAAAAACGCAAAAACAGTTTCTTTTATGGTGTTAACTGTACTAACGATAGTTGCGATTGTTTTCGGGTTCATCCCTAAGGATTTTAGTAATGCCGTTCCGTTTTCTTCATCCCCTGCGAACAACGCAAAAATACCTTGCATGAAAATTGCAAAGTCGGTAAAGATTTGTTTAATAGCATATATAGCTTCCCTAATTGTATCTGCGAAGGATAAAATTGCTTCTGCGTTTTCAGAAGACATCCCTAAACTTGTTAGCATATCTTGAGTGGTTCCACCATCAGTAGTCAACGCTTTCCAAAATGCCTTGAAAACAGTTATTACATTGTTAACGGCATTTCTAAATGGTTCTATGTGTTCATAGGCTAACTTGAATCCTAATACAACCGCTGCAATTGCAGCTGCTATACCAAGCGCTACAGGACCGACCAAAGCCATACCCTCAAGGAGTGGACCTATAACCATCCATACAGCAAACGCTGCTGCACGAAATCCTTTAAATAGCCCTATACCAACTGCAAGTGGTGTTAAAATTACTGCTAACGCAGAAGCTAAGTACAAAATCATTCCTACCACTTTCGTTATATTCGGATTAATTTCATTTATTGCTTTGACGAATTCGCCCACTTTTGTTAGAGCATTAACAAAACCAGCAGCGAACTCACCCCAAATTTCAACGAATGGAGCAAGTGCTTCAGCCCAAACTTCTTTGAACTTTTCTATCGCTATCCCAAGTGGCTTGAGTGAGTCTTGTAGCTCTTTTATTTTCTTTTGAGCAGCTTGTCTAGTTCTTGTTAATTCATCAGTAACAGCTTCATTAGTTAAACTAATTTTTTCTCTCCATAATGCAACATACTGATCTAACTCAGGTTTTGACATTTTCGCTAAAGCTCTAATTTGACCTGCTGCTTCAGGCCCCATTTTATAGAGTTCCTCTTTCAGTTCCACAGGTATTCTTCCACTTAAAGACTTCATATCTTTAACCCAATCTCGCATTAACTGAACCTGACTAGCGAGATTTCTTGCTAATTCTTTACCACTAAAAGCCTTACGGGTAGCTGCATCAAATAACCCAGCGAAATTATATACTTCATCAATACGCTTTTGATATTGCTTGTTATACTCATCTGTTATCGCTTGCTGTTGTTTTCGTATATCTGACGGGTCGGGTCCTTTTGCAGCATTCCACATAGCCGCTGTAAATATCGCAAACGTTGCAACTGTAGCTAATGCAGTCATCTGCAAACGAATGAGACCAGTATTTATGATCCGGATTTGATCATTTAACTGTTTCATCGATGCATTGGGGCCAACAAACTCTAAAGCTAATTGAGCAGCGTTACCAGAATTAGCAAATCTATTAAATGCTGCAACTGCTGTTAAAGCACCACGAGATAAATTGTAAAAAGGATTTCCCATGGCCGATAAGTTTCCCTTCAAACGATCAGCCATAAGTGTCATATTACGCATATATCCGATAGTTTGTAGGATAGACGCCATTTTCATCCGGTTAAGATTTATCATCGCATCGTTTGCTCTTTTTTCAGCAGCACCTAGCGCAGTTACCTCACGAATTAAATCACGAGTAGAACCTTGATAGTTACCGAGACTCATACCTAATTCGGTATAAGCTAGTTTTATCCGTTTTAATTCTTCAATATGTGGTTCCATGGCTCTGCGTTGTTCTGCTCTCATTTGTCGTAATCTTTGGCTATACTCACTATTAGAGTTACCCATGTTTTCAAGGCTCCGGCGATACTCATGAGAGGTACGACGAGAAGTACTTGTAAAATCATTTAATTGATTTTGTAAGTCTTCTATTTCCCGCCTCATCCTTGCCATCTCTTCATTATTCGTATTGCTCATATCCTCAACGTTTTGAATATGATTGGTAGACGTTTGATGAGATGTGCTAGAAAATTCGTTGAACTCATTACGTGTATTTTCTATGTCTCGTCTCATGCTAGACATTTCTTGTCTATTTACATTGTTTAAATTTTCGATATTACGTCGATATTCTGTTGAAGTCCTTCTTGTAGCATTGGCAAAATCATCCATTTCAGCACGCATATTGTTTAATTCACGTCTAAATTGATCAGACTCAGCTCTAAAACGTAATACCAATTCTTCATTAGTTGCCAAAATCTCACCTACCTTTCAATCAACCAAAGTTGAGATTTTGTAAGTATTCCATATCTTCTTCTGCTTTCTTAGCGCGTTCTTCTATTGATTTTTTGCGCTGTTCATCTGTTACTAATTTGTCTCTATCAAACAAATCTTTAGGTTTTAAAGTTTTCTTAGGATTACAGTGATAAGACGTGCGCATCATGAGTGCGAAAATACTATATGTTTGCAATTCATCTAAGTACTGTTCATTGCGTCCAATCATCATATTTTGAAACTCCCGTGGAGATAGATTCATTGATTCCTGGGCAGTTAAACCCAAGAACCTAAATCCATCCTGCTGCACCTTATCAAAATCTTCTTGCGTATATTCTTTTACACTAGAAGATCTTCCATCATTTCCTTGCTGTCCGGATTCTCTTTCTCCACTTTCTTCAGCATTTTCGTTTTCATCTTCTGCGCTGTCACTTTGTAGAAAAAATGGTCAGTGATTACTTCTTTAATAACGGATTTGATGTACTCTTGTGTAAGAATCTCTTTTTCCATCAATTTTTCTAATGCTTCCTGGATTTTTTCACGTGTAAATCCTTGTTCTGTGTGTAACAAACCGAAGTAAACTGCGTCTTCAAAGATTTCTAAATCCCCTAACATAGCAACAGATACAACTTCTTGTGCTCCGCCTTTATACTTCTTGTTAATTTCCTGAATAGCTTTATATGTTAACTTCAGTTCGTGTTCTTTACCTTCAATTTCAAAATACATATATATCAATCTCCTTTAGTTGGATGTTATTTTCAAATTTAAAAAGAGCAGGTATAAAACCTACTCTTATCAACCTGCTGGCGGTGTAACTGTTTCTCCTGCGCCTGGAGGAATTGTTGTTAATGTTTCTTCTGTTACTGATCCAGATAGCTTAACTTCTAATGAATAAGTGGCGAATTCGCCAGTAGAAGCCGTTTTCTCAAAGGAAGTAATCATATAAATTCCTTTTTCAGCTTTTTTTGTACGTTTATTAATCTCGTAAATTTCAATATACTCTTTGCTACGGAGTTTCTTTAAAGCCGCTGCTGGGAATGGATCTCCCTCAGCCATAATTCCTTCAAAAGAACGAGTTTCAGTTACTTTTCCATAATCGCTAATCGTTCTATCCTTAGAAGCTGCTTCGATCTCATCCGCCTCAACTGAATGAGATGAATCCGTTTGGTCAAATGGACGTACTAATGTTTCTTGTTCTGTCTCGTTTTTAATAACTGCAGCGATTAAGAAATCATCACCGCGCATCATTTTATTTTTTAATTCTGCCATATATATTTCACGCTCCTTAATTTACATAAGCTTGTTGGTATTCGAAAATCATTGTTAACTGTGCAGAACCAACCCCGCTGGGAGCGGTAGTTACTCTTTGAAAATAAATAGTGTCAATCGATTCACTTCCATCTACATTACGAAGATGTATTGTGTAACCGTTGCTTCTGATTTTGTTTGCAACCTTTTCAGCTTCTTGCATTGCTTTATCTGTCGTTGTATTAAAAAACCTCACTGTCATTGTATACAGTAAGGTGTAATGGTCTTTTGAAGTTTTGTCATCATTTATAGATAAGATTGGAAAGTACACAGAAGGTATCGCTAATTCTTCCGGAACTTGATCATGATAAGCTAAAGTGTTAGATGGAAGGTCACTGTATACAAAAGCCTTCATAGAACCATGTATTTGTTCATACATAGATTAACCTCCATTCTGCACCCATCGTCTAAATTGTCGGTCGAATGAACGTTGAAACATGCGCTCATAAATAGCAACTGCATTATCCCAATATGTACGACCTTCTATGAATTTAGCAGTAAGCATCATGCCAGTTGGCGCATTAGGATCATATTCAAAGTTATGCCCTTCCCATCTACCTGGGACAAATCGTCTTACCTGCTGCCATCCGTCATTTTGAAGCTTCGCATACTCCACATTCGTTCCAACCTCTAAAACTAATCCTCCATCAGAGCTGCGCCATACATTATCACTGTCTCCCTTGTCGAAACTATTCAAAAGACGACGAGTATCTACAACTCCTAAGGCGATGATTTGAATTTGAACTTCTTCTAAAAACTGAAAGCCACTCGCTTCTAACCACAATGCGACTTGTCGATCTAATCCACTAGACATCCGATTCAGCTTTGCGCTAAATTCCCGGAAACCTTGTATTGTTATTTCTGTAGCCATGGCTCTGTCTTCCTCTCTGCTATGGCCTTTATATGATTAACCTCACCGGTAAGCGGATGCACTACCGGAAAAGGATTGCGTATATAGTAAGTGACATTCGTGTTCTTTTTGATCACTTTGTCGTTGTGTCTCACATCAGTACCAGACATGAATAACACTTTGATTTGTCCGTTATTCAGTTGGTTTGGAGATGATTGTACCGTTGTTGGTGAAGCAGTAGCTGCATTCTCAACAAAGTAGCAGCTTTGTTCTGCTATATCGGGAATTTCTTTGTAAGAATACACCTCTTCAGCAGGTTGACCATAAGGTCCTGGTTTCTTTTCCTTCTGTAAGTGGTAAATGTCACATTCGTGAACAAACATTCCTTGCAGAGACATTATATCGCCCTCATTTTGAAGGTGATTTTCTTCTTACCTGCATCATCCATATACTTTTTCAGTAAATACAGTACAGAAGGCTTTGTTACACTAGCACTATCCTTTGTATAAGAATAGTCACCGCCACCAATACTCTCTGATTTAATCCCCTTCATCGCAGAAGTGTCAGCATTTGTATAAGCGTAATACTGCGCTAGTTTTTTACAAGCTAACTTTACTTCTGGAGGAACTTCAGGAAATTTAGATGTATCAGTGAAATCTATTTTTGAAAGATTATAAATTTCTGTTTCTGCTTCTAAAATATCTTCCAGTAGAAGAGAAACAGGACGCTGCTTCACTTCTGCTAGAACTGTATAATCAATCAATTCTTGAGCAGTAATAAGTGACATACTTATCACTCCCTTATTTTGTTGTTGTGATTGTGGAACTTACTGTTGAGTTTGGAGCAGCTGCATCCACAACAGTAGCTACACGATGTTTTCCGTCGTTAATGTGCTGATTGTATTTGGTTTTCAAATCATCTTGTTGTGATTTTAATGAGTTCAAATCAGTAACGATAGATCCTAGAAGAGTCTCCAAATCAGTGTTTAGATACGCGCCAGCTTTTCCGATATCTTTAGGAATCTTAGGCATTTACATCACCCTTTTCTGGTCCTTTTGTTTTAGAAGGTTCCTTTACTTCTTCTAAATCCTCATACACTTCTAACAACTCATCACGCTCTTTTGCAGTTACCTTTTGTGGTTCTTCTGCATGAAAAAAGCGCCCTTCACCAATATGAAGAACGCCTTTCTCGTGTTTATATTGTACGTATGGCATAATATAGACCTCCTAATCTTATAGCTTAGAACCTGTCATCCATGCAACTGCATCCACTTCACGGATTACGCAATCAAGGTAAGCAAATAAGATATGATATGTTGCGTCTTTAGCAGCAGCCGTAGCGCCATCTCCAGTACGTTTGTAACGAACATTACGAGTAAACACAGGTTTTAAATTATCTCGTGGTGTCAGCATAGCAAATCCAGTCTGCATTTCTTGTACAATTTCAACTTCATATCCAGCTAATTTAGCAACTTTACCATCAAGTAATACTGCATCACCTAAATTAGTTTGTCGTGTTGTTAATAAGGACATTAATTTATCATGAGTTTTTTGTGTGATAAACCATGAAATGTCATTACGATTTTTATATTTATCAGGAAGCACTGCCACATGGTCAACAAATGCTTGAATAGTAATATCATTTGCAGCTAAATCTGTTTTATTAACAGATGTTTTTGCTTTCTTAACAAATCCATCAATAATTTTAATGAATGGATCAGCAGATGATGTGTCGCCGTTAAAGATTAAATCCTGCAAATCAAGACCAAATTGTTCTTGAATCATACCAACGATTACATCTTCAATATTTTGACCGCGGGCTGCTAATGCATACCACACATCATCATCTTGTAACCATTCATCCCATCTTACTTTCTTAACAGCGTAAGGAATTTGACCAGGTGTAATTGAACCTACTCCTGTTGGTGTATCGTTCTTAGATGCTTCGCGTAATTTGCGTTTCCCTACACTTAAAGTATCGATATTACCTGCTGGAGATGATTTATATAAAGGCTTTAATTTAGGTAAGACTGTAGCTTTATTGATTGTATCGCGTAAAAACGCTTCTGCTTCACCTTGTGGTAATGGTACGTTCACATCTTTTAATACTAGTTCTGTAGAACCACCTGCGATAATTTGTCCGTTATTCATATATGTGTTTCCTCCTTAGTTTCCAAAGTATCCAGCGTAACCGCCAGTAGATTTTTGTACGTTTGTAGCACCATCTGTATCCTGTTGATTGCTGATACCTTGAGATTTTTTAAGCTCTTCTAGCTCCTTTAAGATTGGAGCAGTAGCAGCTTCTACAGCTTTTGCAACTGCAATTTCTTCCGGTGTTTTCTCCGGTTCAATATTTAAGTGTTTCTTAACTGTTTCTAATTCTTTTTGAATAGGCGCTACAACCTTTTCTAACGCTTTTTCTAATTGTTCTTGGTTCATATTATCTTCCTCACTTCCTTCGCCTTCCTGTGTAGGAGAGACGCGTGTTTTTAGATTTGTTAACGACTCAATAGCTGCATCGATGTCAGCCATGTTCATATTGCTGATTTTCTTACCTGCTTTTTCTACTTCTTCAGCAAGGGATATAGCCGGTTTACTTTCCCATGCCTTCACAACTGCTTCTGAACCTTTTAACTCATTGATAATCTCGACAAATTCAAGTGCAGCCGCTTCAATACGATCTAAATCAATAGCATCAGCAGTAGGTGCATTCCAAAGAGATTGATAGAAAGTATCTTCTAATGCAGAGAACGAAGCTTGCACATCACGACGATGTTTATTTTGGTTAAATTTATCTCTAACCTCGCCTTTTTCTACTTTTTGGCCACTAAAAAATCCCTTCAATAATTGAAAGAGGGATTCTTTTTGCTTCTCTTCAGTTTTAGTTACTTCTTCCTCAATCACTTCTGTTTCAGCGACTCCTGCCAGCGAATATCCATTGTATTCACCTTTTTGGATTGCTTCCCATACCTCTTCGGTAGCTTTAGTGACAAGAATCCATGTACCTTTTGTAATAATTTCACCATTCACTTCCATATCAGCAGGAGCAAGATAAGACTCTACCACTTCGCCTACACCTGCTTGGAAATCATGGTCCTTATCGATCTGACGATATTTCAACATGAACTCATGAGCAGCCTTTTCAATAGTCGCTTCATCTGCGAAATCATTATGACTGTCGAGAACTCCCGGTTCATATACAATTCCATATACCAAGCGTTTTTCTTCGTCTTCTGACTTGATAACGCGTACTTCTTTTTCAAAGTTTGGCTGTTCAGCTGATTTCATTAAAAAGAAATCTCGTTTATTAGCACCTGCAGTTACATAGGATACATGCGAAACCTGCAAGTTCTTCAGCTTACGTTTTTTCATTTATTCACCTCCTTTCAGTTGCCTATTCTTCGACGATAATTGTAATAACTGTTTTATTTTTAACTTTATAGTCAGTGTATCTTAAATTTCCTGATTCAACTTTTTCTACATCTGGAATCAACTCTCGTTTGTAGTTAACGGACTCAATAATTTTTCCATCTACAAAGTTTACAACTTCATCAATAAGACTTTTAGAGGTTGGTTGTGATACACTTTTAAGATCATGCCAGCTGATTCCAAAATGAGCTTTATATGCCATAGATTCATCAGCAGTTGGTAATTGCCCTGTCTCTTTCTTCTTCATAGCACTCTCTAACAATGATTTTTGACATTTAAAATTCATCGATTCAACTCCCTCAATGTTTCTTCCCTAATCTTCTGCTTCTCTTCTTCAGAAAGACCTAATATATCGTTATCTACTGCAGGAGACATAACGCATTTGCAGTTCACGCGCTCTTTTGCAGATAAAGAACTATCTCTAGGGAACATGCAACGCTCACCGGAACCAGGCAATTCGAATTCATCCTCTACTGGCACCGTTGTACCGTCATACTCCACATGATTCTCACGCGGATCATTCTTCCTTGCACCGCTATGACGCCACTTTTTTCCCGTAACAGCAGGAGATTGGCGATAAGACTCAAGTTGAGAAGCAGAACATGCAGCCAACGTTTCTGTTTGAGCAGTTCTTCTCGCTCTCTTCCGATCAAATTCAGGAAGCTTTTCTAGTTCCCTCGAAATCTCACGAATACCTTTCCCTTTCTCTAATCCATCATTCAAAACACGCTCTACAGCCTTGTGTGAGTTAATCTGCATTAGCTTACCTAATTTATCAGACCAACCTTTAACCCACTTTGTAGTGCGTTTTGAGAAGACTTTAAACTGAATATCCGGGTCAATTGCATTCATAAAAGCAGTTGTCATATCCTTCATTGTGTAATCAAGGAACTTCCTTGCTGCTTTGCTAAGACTTTGTGCAAATGTGTCTGCACCAAAAAGGCTTCCCTTAACGAAATTGATGATATCTCGTATTCTGAATGCCTTTTCTAATGAATCTTTTTTTGTATAATTTTTGATTCCATTAATGAAATATCTGCGCTGTTTACGTAGCAGTTTAGCGATTTCTTTCTCAAATTCCTCTACATATCCTGGTAACATGTCCAACACTTCCAAATCAGCAGGTAATGAGTCTGTAAAATCATCGGTATCAGCCTTTTCAATCCACTCATTCAATGAGGTTAGCAATTTATCAATCTTTTGCATCTTGCACCGACTCCAAATAATCGATTAAATCTTTCATAACCATAACTAGGTCAGTAGTCTCATTTGATTTTTGGATATTTTCCACATTACTCTGCTCTGTTGCCTTTTTAACAGCTTGTAATACTAACGCGATAGGTTGACTCGCTTCCTCTGCTTCAAATGGCTCTAAATCTTTATTAAGTACTTTAGCAGCAACTTCACGAAGATCATTGAATGTAGTACCGCCATATTTACTTAATACTTCAATCATTTTTACAAGGTCTTCAGTATTACTGATTTCTGGCTTGCGCAGATTCACATAAACATGTTTCAACTGGTATGGAAGTAGCAACTTATTATTTATGATGAACTCAAGCGAGTTTCTTTCAGGTTCAAATACCTGTTCCTCAGTAATCTCACGTGCTGCATCAGCAGTAGCACGGTTAAAGTCACGAGAATAACCTACATAAATATCTGGCAAACGGAATGCTGATTGTACCTTTTGACGCGACTTATCATCATACTCTAAGAATAAAGCGTCATTTTGTAATACATCAGCAAGTGATTTTAGTTCGATATCTACGTTAGGTCGAGTGTCACCAACCACTTCTTCTTCATCGTTCTCGACTTCGAGCACAAGATACTTATGTTGATTGTCCTCTCCTTCGACAGTAGATACATAATCAGTAAGTGCATTATTACTTTCTTCTGAAAGAACACCATTCTTTAACAAAATAGCCATAGGAATATGTCTGCCTTGCTTGAAATAACGTAGGTTTAACTCCTCAGCCTTTCTAGTACCTACCACATGAACAACATGTGACACCCAACGAGGAATACCATAAGGACCATCCCCTATTTTTAAATGAAGCACTTCAGTTGCGTTGTTTAAACCAAACGTCATATTACTAAATTCTCCAGTTTCCTTATGCAAGAAACGCGGATCGCCAAACTCTTTAAAATAAGTCTTAGTTATTCCAACTTCCTGCACATAACGACGGAAGAACTTCTTCCGTTTGACTGTTTTACCATTAATAACATAAGTGACTTCTTGGGGCTTATCATCTTTACGCGTTACTCTCATGTATTGAGGTAACATATTTACTAATTCAACTGGTAGTTTTTCATTATTGCGAAGTACTTCAATGTACCCATTACCTGTCGTTTCCCTATCATCAATCGCTGTCTCAAGTATTTCTTTGAATGGTTTCTCAAAACTAAAAAAAGGAATGACTTCTGTATCTACATACGTCCATTCCAATTTCATTTCATTTGTTTCCTCAATATCATTCTGTTTGTACTGCATTTCATGCCCAAATCCAGCAATATTACGCTTATATGCATCAATACACTGCCCTAAAATTGTACTGTTCTCTTTAATTCGTTGTAAATCTTCTATTCTGTAAGGTGGAGTGATGATATCATTAACTGCATTCTTTTCACTTTCATCTTCCTGCTGACGAGAAAGAACTTGTACGCCATCACTTTTAGCTTTAATCACTCTCGCACTAACTTTTCTGTTCTTTGACATTAAGCTGCTTCACCTCTTTTCTTTTTCTTCTTTTTACGTAATCCGTATATGACTGTATTAACAAAGTATCTTGTTTCATCCATATGATGGTCATTCTCTTTTAACGGCTTATCTTCGCCTCGTTCTACGGATTTTTCATCCCATATATAAGATGCAAACTCTTTAAACGTTTCATTGCAGCAGTCGTTAAAATAAATAATGCCCGTGTTAAGAGCTACACCGACATTACCAATGCCTTCTTTCACATTATTTCGGGCCTTGTATACTTTTCGTTTATTCCTAACTAATAAAGCTATAAATGAAGCAGCGGATGGATCAACTACAGTACCGCGAATAGGTAAATCTCCTACAAACTTTTCAAAGTCTTCGTAGTATTCCTGGTCTGTTTTCTGCTTTTCTGTTTCTCTACCGCTATAACGGTATTCTTTCACCTTGTACCATACTTCTTCACCTTTTTCGATGCACTTACCCCACAAGCCATATACCATAGCGTTCTGCGTACCATAGTCACAAGAGACAAAGTATTCAACGTATTCCCTTTGGATTGTAGGAACTTTATGCTTATCCTCATCAAACATATCGAATATAAGTCCTGAAGCAGCTGCCCAAAGTCCCAATATATATCGTTTGAAGAAAACTCCGCTATACATCTTGTAATAACGCTGTTTTACTTTTTCAGACAACGATAAGTTATCATCCATCGTAAAGCGAATGTGTAGTAAGTTCTTTTCTTTCGCCTTATCTAACCATTCTGTTTTAAACCAATGATACGGTCCCCCAGGGTTACAGTTAAACCAAACTTTTGAGCCTTCTACAGAACAACGACCAGTGGCTTGGTTAACAAACGAGCGAACCATAAGGACAACTTCATCAAAGAAACATCCGGCTAAAGTGATACCTTGGATAAGATCCTGCGACGCTTCATCCTTGCCACCAAAAATATAAAAGAAGTTTGTCACACCATCTTTAGTAATGGTAAGCATATTCTCACTACGATGATCTTTAACTTTATAACCACGAGACTTTAACATCTTTTTAAGTGGCGATATAACGTTACGACGATGTGAACCGATGGTTTTACCACACATACCAAAGTTCTCACCTTCGAATGATTCCATAGCCCACATAACATAAGAAAGAGCCATCGATACCGTTTTACCTGCACGAATGGAGCCATCACAAATAATCCCGTCATAATCTTTAACGGGACTGTTAGGTTTCCACCAAGTTAATACCTTCATCTGCTTCTTGGAGAACGGTTTGAATTTAAACGGAGCAGGTTTCTTTTTACACTTCGGTATCGTCGTCATGGTCATCCCACACTCCCTCTACCTTGCCTTCTAACGCTTCTTTGAAACCGTCGTCCTCGTATTCTTCACCATCTTCACCCTTAATACGAGCAGTATCAGCTTTAGTTTTCTCAATGTTAGCTTTCATTTGATCTAGTTTCAATCGTCTTTCATCGCCTTTATTAGCTAACTTATCAAAACGTTCAATCATAGCAGACAACGATGTCATAGCCCTTGCGTAAGCAGTAAGCAAATTCGCTTGTTTATCCCATGCGAATTGAACCATATAAGCTTCACCTGACTCCGATTCACTAACAATCTCCTTCGACATATCATCCTTATCTCGAACATGCATAATTCGTTGTGAGTTAAGAATATTGAAGTATTGCAGCTGAATAGAATTAAACAGCATGTCTAATTCCGTATGGTTTTGTATTTCATCCAGTAATTCCATTGCATGCGGATCATCGCTAGGAATTATCTTTCTGAATAACCCATGAGTAACAGCATTACTGTTCTGCTTAGGTGCACCATGACCCTGAGCATGTTTATTACCCTTCGGTGCTCCATTACCACCCTTATTTCCGATTGCATTCTGGTTCCCAATAGGTGCACCTGTTTTCTTTTGTGTGCGTACTTTTTCGTCTTTTGTATGCACACCTTTTCTATCCCATTTGTACCTGGTCTTCCATGACTTAACGGTATTCACACTGACCTCATATTTCTCAGCCAGCCCCTTATACTTCATACCTTGCATATAATCTTCTTGTGCTAACTCGTGTTTTTGTTTCACGTCATATCACCACACCGCCTTCTATATTAATAGGAAGAAACTATTCACTTAACTTAAGTAAAATGTATTTAATAACTTTCTTATCGGCATCTGAATCACTATCTGCACAAAACGAATTGTATTGTTTGTCAAAATAAAAATCTAACATCCAGATCCCTGCCCTATAAACCATAACGCTACAACCATCTATATCTTCTTTCATTTTCGTGAACGCCTGTTCAAAATCTGTTGTGGCCATTGCAGGACCATTAAAACTAACAACTACATATACCAATTCCATCTATCACTCACCTCATGCTAATTGCTTTATAAAATATAAACTTACTCCCTATATCCAAATACATTCTTCTTATAATCCATAACTTCATTGCCATCTTCATCAGTAATCTTCTCAACAAAGAATTCACCTGTATCAGATGTAGCAAAAGCTTGAGATTCTTTATACGTATCAAATTTCTCTTCGTATTTATGACCATATCTCCATGTATGAGCAGTGAACATTTTGTTACCCCCTTTATAAAATAAAAAAGCAGCGGATTCGCTACTTGATTAGGATTGAATCATATTCATAATAATTAGGATGAATCTCATCACCACTTTTCACAACACTAGCACATAAGAATTTACCTTCCATAATTTCATCCGTTTCTAGTAGTATCTTAGCTGAAAAGTATGTCCTGCCATTGATTGAGCTATCTAATAATTCATTCGTTTCATCGACTTTAAAATCAAAGTGTATTCTTCTGTTACTCCGATATACAAGGTATTCTCTCGGATTTGGAACATATTCGTCCGAAGGTTCTTCCCAAACCTCACCATCGATAAATTTAATTTCTTTTCCCTCTATTTCAATGGTTTTGATTTTAACTTTATTCACTTAATTCATCCCCTTCCTTCTTAAAGGATATCATATCAGCTATTGTAACTCTCCTACTATCTCATTAAATAACTGTTGTCCTTTTTCCGAATATCTTTCTAATCCGCCATCAGCAAAGTATTCACCTTCATTATTTATCATTTCAATTAATACTTCACCCTTTTCCCAAACCTGTAAAGAGAATGCTACACATGATTCGAATTCTTTTAATGCTTCTTCTCTATCTGCAGTAGCTAACATAATATCTGTATCAGCATAGTCCCACATCATAACTGTATAGATCAGCATTAAATCACCTCAAAAGAATCATATTTTTTAAAATCCATAACGAAAACTAATTTATACAGGGAAATGAATAATATACACAAAAAGACTACCGATAAGATGCATTATGTTAAGTGTGTAAACGGGAAATACCGCAGTATCAATGTTTTCTTCATTTTCGATGAATAAGAGGTATTCATAATTTTATACATCGGCTTAAAACCGCCATTTTTATCACCCAAACATCGTTATTTCCTGCATAAACTTCACTTTGTTAACTATCTCTATTTTTGTTCGTTGAGTTTGTTTGTTTTGTTAGGTTCTTCTTTTAAAAGTTTTAACATAGCTTTTGCAAACCTTATAGACTTCTCTTGATTATCTGTTAGTCTTTTCATCCCCTCAACCCTTCCATTTTAACTCTATTGTCATATCTTCAGGTTTTGCTTTTTCTTTTATAATTGTGAATAGAGCTAATGATAAATAATCACTATGACCTTCAGTAACATATACATCATTCACATACAACTCATACATTCCCCTCACCCCTTATCACTTTCCTTCATTCATGGCAATATGCTTGTTATCTAAATAATCAGCAATCACAAATTCCAAAGCCTGTTCTTCACTAAATCCTGAATCAATCAGTGCACGTTTCAACTGGAACAACGGTTCTGCTATATTCTTATAGTTTTGGTATAATTCTTCTAACTTTTCATTCTTAATTTCATCAAACATATTCACAAATGGATTTTCTTTCTTTAAACGTTCTGCTATCTCTTCGCCAGCCTTAGCAAACTCTTCGAAAATATTAACCTGTTTCTTTTTCATACCATCCGCTCCTTATCATCCATTATCGCTCTCAACTGCTCCATTTCCTTACTTACCGACTCATCATGCCAATCGATGTCATTCTTGTTCGTATCACCAATCTGATAACCTATATAGATTACCAATACAGTAACAAGCGTACCTATAAGATATCCCATGAGACATCCTAACCAAAACATCCCATCACTTCCTTCGCAAAATAAAATAAGACGCTAAACCTATGAAGGTAGCGCCTAGGATAATTCTTATTGGTTTAATCATTACTCATTCTTACCAGCAGCGGCGACCACGATTTGCATTGCTTGTTTTTCGTTGAACCCTGCTAAAGTCAGCTCCTCAAAAAACATTTGGAAATATGTTGCTTGCTGTCTGTAAATCACTCTTACTTCGTCCTCCACAGAAGCCATTTCTTTAGCTGCGTTCTTCAAGTAATCATTAATCATCTTCCATCATCCTTTCCTTTTTAGGTGTCCAATTTGTCCATTACTATGTAATTTCTATATAACAAAGAAAAAAGCACCCATTAACGAGTGCTTTCTAATATTTCTATTAAGTTATTCACATTTTTAATTTCCTGTTGGAATTCACCAATTCTACTATGCAGCCACGAAGTATTCTTATCTTCTTTTGAAATAACTTCTTTTAATTCATATTCCAAATTATCATACGCTTTAAAGAAGTTTACGAATTCTATACGCTGAATAGAACGACTCTCTCGATAATATCGTTTTGCTTCTAAATAAGTCATGTACGATTTATTTAAAAATCCTAATGAGACAAGATATTTAGAATTGTTATCCTGATAAATAACAATATCACACGCTGTACTAATATCAGAGTGCGTTTTTTGAATTAAACTTTGTAGTTCAAAAGCTTTATACTTTAATTCCTCATCCATTTTATCCCTCCTCTCCTACTCTATCTATTCGACAGAAAAGAAGAAAATCCTACAAAACAAAAAGCCATCACCGAAAGGTGACAGCTCTAGAGGGGATGGAAGAGAGATAACAAATGGCAATAAGTATCTCTTTCAGGAATATTTCATTCCTTTCTAAACCACTGATCGATTATTGTATGGCTAATTGCCCTTATTCAGTGGCTTAGAGAAGAACGAAATCCTTCTCGTTTTAAGTCCGTAGACATCATTTTCAAAGCATGAATTTGTATCAAGAAGTTTCCGCTTCTTGCGTGAACCGACACACTGGGAACGGAGGGGAAGACCGTTTGTATCGGCT
>NZ_JAGDQK010000062.1:0-17598 GCF_017498755.1 Bacillus sp. XF8
AAATCGCGTACATACATAACCAAACCACCTCACTTGTAATAAAATCTAAAATCAAAATAAACTGTTGCTGATGTACAATTGAACACTTCAAAAGTATTCCAACCTGGAACTAATTCAATGAAATCTTTATTTGTGTTCCTAAGAAACGCTAGTCCATTCCTTCCGACATTTGGCCCACTATAAATAACAATATCTTTGCTAGTCAGAGGTACATTAATTGTTGCAGTGCTAAAATTCGTTACATTTATTATCTTAAACCCTGCTGCACTTCCTACTACATCGCTGATAACTAGCTTTAATTCTTGTTCAAACGGATGAACTGGAATACTGCCAGGATTGTAAATTTTAAATTGTTGACCAGAGACAACTTGATGCTCGTAAATATGCGAAGCATCCTCAGAAATGATACCCATTCCGATACCCCACAATCCGCTTGTTGAATCTACTCCATATCGTTGAATATCAGAGGATTTTCCAATTGATTCAGCGAAAGGTAGTTCAGATGTTTCGAATGTTAATTCTCCAAATCCATATTTGAACGTCTGCTCAATATCAAATGTGGACGATAACATCACTTTATAACGTTTTCCACCAACGAATTGATTTTCACCATTTTGATACTCAAGACGGCGTAATTCTCGTATATAAAACGGCTCTGTGCTTGTTATCACTTCAAACAACTTATCTCGAATCATTGCAACATCTAATAAGTCCTGCGCTTTAAAATAAAAAGGTACGGTGATGGTCCGTACCCCAAAAGTAGATCCTGTGAAAATCCTTCCATTTGATCCATTTACATCTATATAATTCGGGCGTGTTTCAATTGAACCAACACGGAAGTCTTGCGCCTGGACGTTTATTTCAGATAGTTTGATAGATTGTCCGTTTAACTTTGTAAATTGTACGTCCACTAGAAATACCTCCTTGCTATGTTATCAACTGCGTTCCCTTCGTTTACATGTGGTCTTACAATACGCCCTACTGCTTCACCTTCCATCACCACTTGAAGGTTTGTTAAATCTTTTCTCAAGTCTTTTATAGCTGCGGCTACTGAACTATTATCATTATTGTCAGAATTACTAGCAGTGCTCGAATTAACCATTGATTGTTGCCCAAAATTAGAAGATGATGTACTCGATACAGATGCAGGAGTTGTATAACTTGTTGAAACATCAGGTATAGAACCAGCAAAAGCTACATTACCAAGAGCTATATCTTCACTTAATACATCAAAAGCATCTCGCACAGATGTAGCTACATTTTTGCTGTTCTGACTGCAGGATTCTCCATATTACTAATACCTTTAGTCATACCAGATATAATGTATTCACCAACATCTCGCATCAAACGGGAAGGAGAATGGATATCAAAGAAACCTGTAATCGTTTTGTATATCGACTTTCCAATATCATAAGCAGCCATAACAGCCTTATACGCTAATGACCAAAGACCGTTAATTAAACCGATTATGATGTTTTTACCAACTTGCGCCCAATCAATTCCAGTGAATCCTTTCCAAATAGACGGAACGATTTTCCCAGTAATGGCATTCCATAACGAGCCCATCACAGTAAAGAATCCGTCAATTAAAGCAAGGATTAATTGAGCACCTAATTTTATGAGAGTAGGTAAACTTTGAATGATAAGCACTGAAATCTTTCCGATGATCTCAATGATTGCACCGCCAAGTTGCGGTATCACTTTTATAATCCCTTCAATCAATGCTAATAAAATTTGAATACCTGCTTTAATAATTACAGGTAGATACTGAATTATTACCTCTGTAAATTTTTGTATTAGCAAAACAACCGTTTTTATGATTTGAGGCAACATTTTTACAATACCGTCAATCAATGAAATGATTAATTGAATACCCATTTCGATAATTTTAGGTAATAATTTTACGAAAGTATCCACTAATTTTGATATTACTTCTACAGCTACCTTAATAATTTGCGGCATCATATCAGCAATACCCTTTATGAGCATTGTTAAAATTTTCATACCCATTTCTAGTAGAGTAGGAAGCATTTTTACGAGAGTATCTAAAATTGTTTGTATAATTTGCATTGCAACATTAATTAAATTCGGTATTAACGGTAAGATTCCATCGATTAATGAGAATAGTATTTTACTACCACTTTCAATGATGGCAGGAAGTAACTGGATTATTCCAGTTATGATAGTTTGAATGAGTTGAATACCAATATTTAATAATGTTGGCAGCAAAACAGATATACCATTTACCAATGTTAGAATGATTGACGATGCAGCTTGAATAATTTGTGGTAACGCCTGTACAATTCCGTTAATAAGATTTGTTAAAATCTCAATGCCTTTTTGCACAAATTGAGGTAACTGCGTTGTTATAAAAGTTATAACAGTATTTATTAGAGTTCCAAAAATCTCCTGGAATTTGCTTAATAAAGTCGCTCCCCCAGTAGCTGCGCCATTAGACATCGATACAAATAAATTAGTGATGGTCAAAAGTAAACCTGGTATACCACCTACTATTATTGCGATGATGTTGGGTATTAAATTCACAAAAAACTGAGTGATTTGGCTAAAATCTCCGTGGAAAGCTGCTGTTATTGCCTCTATAAAACTAGCAATCAATTCACGCATTTGAGCTACCGCTTTCCCTATAATCATTACAGCGTTTTGGAATCCTTCTGGTAGATGCGTAATCCAATCGTTCATGTAATCCCCATCAACAGCGGTCCAGAATAAATACTTCCCTAAAGCTAGGATAGCTTCACCGAACTGTCTCACCACTCCAAGTGCACCAAGTACTTTTTCTCTAATCATAGCTACAGATTCACCAATTTTCAGAGCTGCGTCTTGGAATCCTTTAGGTAAGTGTGTTATCCAATCATTTAAGTAATCTCCATCCTCCACAATCGCAAATAGATATTTACTCATGTTAACTAAAGCTAGTCCGAACGCTTTTATGCTACTAATCGTTTTATCAACAGCTTTTCTAAATGGTTCTATGTTTTTGTACGCATAATTGAAACCTACAACTAAACCAGCTATCGCAGCAGCCACAGCCCATGCAACTGGAGATACCATAGCTAGACCGAGCACTAACGGCTTTATTAGCATCCATACAGCTGCTATTGCTGCTCTATATCCTAAAAATAAACCAATACCTACTGCCAACGGGGATAAAATAAGCGTTAACGCTGGAACTAACATAAGAGCACCCTGAATAAATTTAGCCATTGTCGGATGCGCTTCATTAAACTTTATTATTAATTCTGCTAGTGCTGTTATAAATTCATAGATTGGTATCATAACAGCAGCGAAGGCTTCTTTCATTGGTTTAAAGGCTTCCGAAAGCTTTTCTATCATTTCGTTGTACGCTTCTGCATATTTCGGGTTCATTTCCATATTCGCATTATGCAACGATCCATAAAGAGCGACGCACGCAATAGATGCAGCGAGAGCAACCATCTGCATCCTTATAAGCCCTTGATTGATTAAAGCTATTTGGTCTGCCAGTTTTTTTGCGTTAGCATTTGGCCCCAGAAATTCCAATGCTAATTGAGCAGCGCTACTTCTATTCGCTAATCTTTCAATAGCATTTGTTGCCATTAATGCACCATGAGAAAGGTTATATAAAGGATTGCCCATCGTTCGCAAATTATCTCTTAACTTGCTAGATGTAGTTGACATATTATTCATCATACCGATGGTTTGAAGAATAGAAGCTTGCATCATTACATCATTTTGCATCATAGCATCATTAGCAGCTTTCTCAGCTGCTCCAATCTCGTTAAGTGTTGCAATTAGTTCTTCTACACTTCCTTGATAAGTTCCCATGCTCATAGCGGCATCTAAATAAGCAAGCTCTGTTCTCTTCAATTCCTCGATATGTGGTTTCATTGCTTCGCGTTGTTCAGCTTTAATTTGTCGTAAACGTCGGCTGTATTCGCTATTTGCATCGCCCATATTCTCAATGCTACGACGATACTGTCGAGACGTGTGACGTGTAGTGCTAACAAAATCGTTCATTTGCCGTTGCATCGCAGCCATTTCGCGTCTCATTTGGTCAGTTTCGGCTCTGAACTGGACAATTAATTCTTCTTGTGTGGCCAAATCTCTACCTCCTTTCTAACCGAAGTTGAGATTTTGTAAGAATTGCATATCTTCTTCTACCTTTACAGCACGGTTTTCGATAGTTTTTTTCTTTTCTTCATCAGTGACCATCTTGTCTCTATCAAATAGATCTTTTGGTTTCAGTCTTTTCTTAGGGTCATAGTGATATGCCGTACGCATCATAAGAGCAAACATGCTATATGTCTGCAGCTCATCTAAATATTGCTCATTACGAGCTGTCATCATATTTTGAAACTCACGTGGAGTTAATTTCATTACTTCAGCAGGACGTAACCCTAAGTATCTGAATCCATCCTGCTGAATCTTATCGATAGCTTCCCTATTGTATTGAATTATTCTTCTGTCGTTAGTCCGTACATCTCGTTCGCGATTTCCTCGAATTCTGGATTCTTCGCTACCATCTGTTTCTTCAAACGTTTCTTCTGTTGTCGAACTTTCGATTTGTAGAAAAAATTCTCTTCAACAACCTCTCGTAACGTATTTTCGATGTATTCCTGAGTCAACGCTTCCTCAGCAAACAATCTTTTAATTTCTGCCTCGATATCTTTACGAGTGAAACCTTTTTCAGTATGGAATAATCCAAAATAAATAGAATCCTTAAACAGCTCAACATCACCTTGTAAACAATGGCCTACAATTTCATTTACGCCGCCCTCATATTTTTTATTTAGTTCTACAATCGCATCAAAATTTAACGTTAAATCATATTCTTTTCCTTGTACTTCAAAACGCATATATATCAATCTCCCTTTAGTTGGATGTTATTTTCAAATTTAAAAAGAGTAAGCATTAAAGCCCACTCTTAAGCGCCTCCTGGTACCGTTTCACCAGCACCAGGAGGAATTGTAGTTAATGTTTCTTTCGTGACTGTACCGGATAACTTAACTTCTAATGAATAAGTAGCAAATTCACCAGTAGAAGCAGTTTTCTCAAAGGATGTAATCATGTAAGTTCCTTTTTCCGCTTCTTTTGTTCGTTTATTGATTTCGTAAATTTCGATATATTCTTTGTTACGGAGTTTGGCTAAAGCGGCTTCCGGGAACGGGTCTCCCTCAGCCATAATGCCTTCAAAAGAACGAGTTTCGGTTACTTTGCCGTAGTCTGAAACTGTTCTATCTTTAGATGCAGCTTCTATTTCGTCTGCCGATACACTGTGAGAAGAGTCAGTTTGGTCAAACGGACGTGCAATTACTTCTTGTTCTGTTGCATTTTTGATCACCGCAGCGATTAAAAAATCATCTCCGCGCATCATTTTGTTTTTTACTTCTGCCATATATATTTCACGCTCCTTAAATTGTATAAGCTTGTTGGTATTCAAAAATCATTGTTAATTGTGCAGAACCAACCCCACTGGGAGCGGTAGTTACTCTTTGAAAATAAATCGTGTCAATCGATTCACTACCATCTACATTACGAAGAGGCATTGTGTAACCGTTGCTTCTGATCTTGTTCGCAACTTTTTCAGCTGCTTGCATTGCTTTATCTGTCGTTGTATTAAAAAACCTTACTGTCATGGTGTACAGTAAGGTGTAATGGTCTTTTGAAGTTTTTGAATCATTTATAGATAGAATTGGGTAATATACAGATGGAATAACTAATTCTTCTGGAACCTGATCATGATAAGCAAACGTCCCATTGGGTAGGTTATCGTATACAAAAGCCTTCATGGAACCGTGTATTTGTTCGTACATACTCTAACCTCCATTTACCCATTGCCTAAATTGGCGATCAAATGACGTTTGGAACATGCGCTCATAAATAGCAACTGCATTATCCCAATACGGACGTCCTTCTATGAATTTAGCAGTAAGCATCATGCCAGTTGGCGCATGTGGATCATATTCAAAGTTATGCCCTTCCCATCTACCTGGGACAAATCGTCTTACCTGCTGCCATCCATCATTTTGAAGACGTGCATATTCTACATTTGTTCCAACTTCTAAAACTAGTCCACCTTCAGAGCTACGCCATATATTATCTGAATCAGACTTAGTGAACGAATTAAGCAATCTTCTGGTGTCCACAACGTTTAACGCAATGATTTGATTCTGAACTTCTTCTAAAAACTGAAAGCCACTTGCTTCTAACCACAATGCGACTTGCTGATCTAATCCACTAGACATCCGATTCAGTTTTGCACTAAATTCACGAAAACCTCGTGTGTTTATTTCGTTAGCCATGGCTCTGTCTTCCTCTCTGCTATGGCCTTTATATGATTAACCTCTTCAGTAAGTGGATGCACTACCGGAAAAGGGTTGCGTATATAGTAAGTGACATTCGTGTTCTTTTTGATCACTTTGTCGTTGTGTCTCACATCAATACCAGGCATGAATAATACTTTAACTTGTTCGTTATTCAGCTGATTTGGTGCTGACTGTATTGTTGTTGCTGCAGCAGTAGCAACATTCTCTGCAAAGTAACAGCTTTGTTCTGCTATATCAGGAGTTTCTTTGTAAGAGTACACCTCTTCTGCAGGTTGACCATAGGAACCTGACTTCTTTTCCTTCTGCAAATGGTAAATATCACATTCATGAACAAACATTCCTTGCAAAGACATCAGATAGCCCTCATTTTGAATGTAATTTTGTTCTTACCTGCATGATCCATGAATTTTTGAAGGAGATATAAAACAGAAGGTTTCGTAATACTTGCACTATCCTTTGTATAAGAATAGTCACCGCCACCAATACTTTCAGACTTAATACCCTTCATAGCGGTTGTATCTGCATTTGTATAAGCGTAATACTGCGCTAATTTCTTGCAAGCTAGTTTCACCTCAGCTGGCACCTCAGGATATTTTGTCTTGTCATTGAAATCTATTTTAGAGAGATTATAAATCTCTGTTTCTGCTTCAAGTATGTCCTGCTCCAATAGAGGAACAGGACGGTTTTTAACTTCAGGTAATACGGTATAATCAATTAATTCTTGAGCAGTAATAAGTGACATACTTATCACTTCCTTATTTAGTTGTTGTAATTGTAGATGAAACTGTCGAGTTTGGAGCAGCTGCATCTACAACAGTAGCTACACGATGTTTGCCATCGTTAATGTGCTGATTGTACTTTGTTTTTAAATCGTCAACTTGCTTTTTAATAGAGTTTAGATCATCAACAATAGAACTAAGCAGGACGGCTAAATCAGTATTTAAATAAGCACCGGCTTTCCCTATATCTTTAGGAATCTTAGGCATTTACATCACCCTTTTCTGAACCTTTTGATTTAGAAGGTTCCTTTACTTCCTCTAGATCTTCATAAACTTCTAACAGCTCATCACGCTCTTTTGCTGTTACCTTTTGCGGTTCTCCTGCATGAAAAAAGCGCCCTTCACCAATATGAAGAACGCCTGTCTTATGTTTATATTGAACTAAGGGCATTATAACGCTTCCTTTCTTACAGTTTTTCACCTGTCATCCATGCAACTGCATCCACTTCACGGATTACGCAATCAAGGTAAGCAAATAAGATGTGGTATGTTGCATCTTTAGCAGCTGCAGTAGCGCCTTGAGCAGTACGATTATAACGTACATCACGAGTAAATACAGGTTTTAAGTTATCTCGTGGTGTTAACATAGCGAAACCAGATTGTAATTCTTGCACAATTTCAACTTCATAACCAGCTAATTTAGATACTTTACCGTCAATTAGGACAGCATCACCTAAGTTAGTTTGGCGAGTAGTTAAAAGAGACATTAATTTGTCATGAGTTTTTTGTGTAATAAACCATGCAATATCTTTACGAGTTTTATATTTATCAGGAAGGACTGCTACATGGTCCACGAATGCTTGAATTGTCACGTCATTTGCAGCTAAGTCAGTTTTATTAGGAGATACTTTCGCTTTCTTAACAAAACCATCAATAATTTTTAAGAATGCTTGGTCTGCTCCAGCACCTGCAGCTGTATCACCATTGAAGATTACATCTTGTAGATCCGTAGCGAATTGTTCTTGAATCATATCTACAATAACATCTTCAACATTTTGGTCACGTGCAGCTACTGCATACCATACATCATCATTTTGAATCCATTCATCCCATTTAACTTTCTTAACAGCATAAGGGATTTGGCGTGATGAAATTGAACCTGTTCCTGTTGGTGTATCGTCCTTAGAGGCTTCACGTAATTTTCGTTTACCAACGCTTAATGCATCGATATTACCAGCAGGCGCTTTCTTGTAGTATGGTTTTAATTTAGGTAATACAGTAGCCATGTTGATTGTATCTCGTAAAAACGCTTCCGCTTCTGCCTGTGGTAATGGTACGTTTACATCTTTTAATACTAGTTCCGTAGAACCTCCAGCGATAATTTGTCCGTTATTCATATATTTGTTTCCTCCTCTTAAGCGAATGATTTTTTGTATCCAGCAGATTTCGTTACTGTTTGTACACCATCTGTATCTTGTTGATTGCTGATACCTTGGGATTTTTTAAGTTCTTCTAGTTCTTTCAGGATTGGAGCAGTAGCAGCTTCTACAGCTTTTGCAACTGCAATCTCTTCCGGTGTTTTCTCCGGTTCAATATTCAGATGCTTCTTAACTGTCTCTAATTCTTTTTGAATAGGCGCTACAACCTTTTCTAACGCTTTTTCTAATTGTTCTTGATTCATATTATCTTCCTCACTTCCTCCGCCTTCCTGAGTAGGAGAGACGCGTGTTTTTAGATTTGTTAATGACTCAATAGCTGCATCGATATCAGCCATGTTCATATTACTGATTTTCTTACCTGCTTTTTCTACTTCTTCAGCAAGGGATATAGCCGGTTTACTTTCCCATGCCTTCACAACTGCTTCTGAACCTTTTAACTCATTGATAATCTCGACAAATTCAAGTGCAGCTGCTTCAATACGATCTAAATCGATAGCATCAGCAGTAGGAGCGTTCCAAAGAGATTGGTAAAAAGTATCTTCAAGAGCTGAGAATGAAGCATTTACATCACGGCGATGCTTATTCTGTTTAAATTTATCTCTAACCTCGCCTTTTTCTACTTTTTGGCCACTAAAAAAGCCCTTCATCAATTGTAAGAAGGACTTCATTTGTTTCTCTTCAGTTTTAGTTACTTCTTCCTCAATCACTTCTGTTTCAGCGATGCCAGCAAGGGAATAGCCTGTCATTTTACCGTCTTTAATATCTTGCCATATCTCATCGGTGGCTTTTGTCACTAACACCCATGTGCCTTTAGTGATTATTTCACCGTTAATGTTCATATCAACAGGAGCTACATAACTTTCTACAACTTCACCTGCTCCTGCGTTAAAATCATGTTGAGTGTCGATGTTACGATACTTAGCAATGAAATTATGAGCGGATTTTTCTATTTCTTCCGCAGTCATGAAGTCCCCGTGCGCGTCATGTGTACTTGGATCATCTGCGCTACCAGGAGAATAAACAATTCCATATACAAGCTTTTGTTCTTCATCTTCACCCTTTATAATTTTAACTTCTTTTTCAAATGTTGGTTCTTGTTCACTTTTCGTTAAGAAGAATTTCTTTTTGTTTGCAGCTTTATCCACAATAGAAACAAAGCTTACATCCACGTTTTTCAGTTTTCTTGGCATTTACTCACCTCCTTTCAATATTTTTCTTTTGGTTTGATTGATACCATACTCAAATCGTATTCAGTGAATTTATCAATAGCAGAATCGATTTTGATCGCAGTCCAATCTCTAATTCTCTTTCCATGCATGTATACTTCTTCATTTTTACTATCATGAGAAACGAATACTAGTGCAGGTGGTTCGTCGAATTCAAGAACAAACTTCTTTTTAGGTTCTTCTTTAAGAATCTCAAATTTACATGAACCTTCTTCAAAAGCTTTTACCAATTGTTCTGCTTGCTCATCAGTAAGCTTTAAAGTTAACGCTTCACCATTCATCACTTACTCAACTCCCCTTTTTCAATTTCCTCACATAAGGAATATATTTAATCACTAGAGTTATCTCGTCAGCATATTCTCCCTTGGAATCTGTACCTATCAGCATGTATTCAGTTATTTCATCTCGTTCATCAATAAAGTGATCAACATCACTCTTCTTCAAAACCTTATTGTTGTCTTGAAATTTCGAATGCTCCTCTATAGATAATACTAAGCGTTCAAAAGCTTCCCGTTCTTCTGCACTTATCATTTAGCCAACTCCCTCAAAGTTTCTTCCCTAATCTTCTGCTTCTCTTCTTCAGAAAGACCTAATATCTGATTGTCTACTGACGGCTGAAGAACACAATGACAATGAACTCTCTCTTTAGCTGACAAAGAACTATCTCTCGGAAACATGCAACGTTCACCCGAGCTAGGTAATTCGAATTCATCTTCTACAGGAATCGTTGTACCGCTATACTCCATGTGATTTTCACGCGGATTGTTCTTTCTCGCACCGCTATGACGCCATTTTTTTCCCGTAACAGCAGGACTCTGTCTATATGATTCTAGCTGACTCGCAGAGCAGGCCGCTAAAGTTTCGGTGACCGCGGTACTTCTCGCTCTCTTGCGATCAAATTCAGGAAGTTTCTCTAATTCCCTCGAAATCTCACTAATACCTTTCCCTTTCTCTAATCCATCGTTCAAAACACGCTCTACAGCCTTGTGTGAGTTAATCTGCATCAGCTTACCTAGTTTATCAGACCAACTATTAATCCACTTTGTAGTACGTTTTGAGAAGACTTTAAACTGGATATCAGGGTCAATCGCATTCATAAAAGCAGTAGTCATATCCTGCATCGTGTAATCAAGGAATTTCCGTGCTGCTTTGCTAAGACTTTGAGCGAAGGTGTCTGCACCAAATAGGCTTCCCTTAACAAAATTGATGATATCTCGTATTCTGAATGCCTTTTCTACTGTATCTTTTTTCGTATAGTTTTTAATTCCATTAATGAAATATCTTCGTTGCTTACGTAGCAGTTTAGCAATTTCTTTCTCAAATTCTTCTACATATCCTGGCAACATGTCCAATACCTCTAAATCAGCAGGCAATGAATCTATGAAATCATCTGTATCAGCCTTTTCTATCCACTCATTCAATGAGGTTAACAGTTTATCAATCTTTTACATCTTGCACCGACTCCAAATAATCGATTAAATCTTTCATAACCATAACTAGGTCAGTAGTCTCATTTGATTTTTGGATATTTTCCACATTACTCTGCTCTGTCGCCTTTTTAACAGTTTGCAGTACTAATGCGATAGGCTGACTTGCTTCTTCTGATTCGAATGGCTCTAAGTCCTTATTAAGAACTTTCGCTGCTACTTCTCGCAGATCATTGAACGTTGTACCACCGTATTTACTTAATACATCTAACATCTTAACCATGTCTTCAGTATTGCTGATTTCCGGCTTACGCAGGTTTACATATACATGTTTTAACTCATATGGAAGCAGGAGAATGTTATTTATAATAAACTCAAGTGAGTTTCTTTCTGGTTCAAATACCTGCTCTTCTGTAATCTCACGCGCTGCATCAGCAGTAGCACGGTTAAAGTCACGAGAGTATCCCACATAAATATCAGGTAAACGGAATGCTGATTGCACCTTTTGACGTGATTTATCATCGTATTCAAGGAATAAGGCATCGTTTTGTAAGATGTCAGCAAGTGATTTAAGCTCAATATCCACATTAGGTTGAGTATCGCCTATAACACCTTCTTCTGCTGATTCTACCTCTAATAAAAGGAATTTATGTTGGTTTTCTTCACCCTCAACGGATGATACATATTCAGTCAGTTTGCTCTCACTTTCGTCTGATAGGACTCCGTTTTTAAGTAAAATAGCCATCGGAACGTGTCTACCTTGTTTGAAATAACGTAGATTTAATTCTTCTGCTTTTCTAGCTCCAACCATATGAACGACATGCGATACCCAGCGAGGGATTCCATAAGGACCATTGCCTATTTTAAAATGAAGTACCTCAGTTGCATCTTTCGGACCAAATGATGTTTCACTAAATTCTCCAGTTTCTTTATTCAAGAAACGCGGATCACCAAATTCTTTGAAATAAATCTTAGTCATTCCAACTTCCTGTACATAACGACGAAATAACTTCTTTCGTTTGATTGTTTTACCATTAATAAGATAGGTAACTTCTTGTGGTTTATCATCTTTGCGTGTGACTCTCATGTATTGTGGTAACATATTAACTAATTCAGTAGGTTTTCCCTCAAGGTTACGAATCACTTCAATATATCCATTCCCTGTTGTTTCCCTATCATCAATAGCAGTTTCAAGGATTTCTTTGAATGGTTTTTCAAAACTAAAGAAAGGAATGACCTCTGTATCTACATATGTCCACTCTGTTTTCATTTCAGGAGTTTCCCCAATGTCATTCTGCTTGTACTGCATTTCATGACCAAAACCAGCGACATTACGTTTATAAGCATCGATGCATTGCCCTAATATCGTGCTGTTTTCTCTAATCTTCTGCAAATCTTCTATTCTGTAAGGTGGGGTAATGATGTCATTTACTGCATTCTTTTCACTTTCGTCTTCCTGCTGACGAGAAAGAACTTGTACGCCATCACTTTTAGCTTTAATCACTCTTGCACTTACTTTTCTGTTCTTTGACATTAAGCTGCTTCACCTCTTTTCTTTTTCTTCTTTTTACGTAATCCGTATATGACTGTATTAACAAAGTATCTTGTTTCATCCATATGATGGTCATTCTCTTTTAACGGCTTATCTTCGCCTCGTTCTACGGATTTTTCATCCCATATATAAGATGCAAACTCTTTAAACGTTTCATTGCAGCAGTCGTTAAAATAAATAATGCCCGTGTTAAGCGCTACACCGACATTACCAATGCCTTCTTTCACATTATTTCGGGCCTTATATACTTTTCGTTTATTCCTAACTAGTAAAGCGATAAACGAAGCAGCAGATGGGTCAACTACTGTACCGCGAATAGGTAAATCACCTACAAATTCCTCGAAGTCCTCGTAGTATTCCTGGTCTGTCTTCTGCTTTTCGGTTTCTCTACCGCTATAACGGTACTCTTTAACCTTGTACCATACGTCTTCACCTTTTTCGATGCACTTCCCCCACAATCCGTATACCATGGCGTTCTGTGTTCCATAGTCACAAGAGACAAAGTATTCAATGTATTCCCTTTCGATTGTAGGTACTTTATGTTTGTTCTCATCAAACATATCGAAGATAAGTCCAGAAGCAGCTGCCCAAAACCCTAATATATACCGCTTATAGAAAACGCCACTGTACATTTTGTAATAACGCTGTTTTACTTTTTCAGACAACGATAAGTTATCGTCCATAGTAAAACGTAGGTGTAGCAAGTTCTTTTCTTTCGCCTTATCTAGCCATTCTGTTTTGAACCAATGATATGGTCCCCCAGGGTTACAGTTAAACCAAACTTTTGAGCCTTCTACAGAACAACGACCAGTGGCTTGGTTAACAAACGAGCGAACCATAAGCACAACTTCATCAAAGAAACATCCTGCCAAAGTGATACCTTGGATAAGATCCTGTGATGCTTCATCTTTCCCCCCGAAAATATAGAAGAAATTTGTTACACCATCCTTAGTAATGGTCAACATGTTCTCACTGCGGTGGTCCTTAACTTTATAACCACGAGACTTTAACATCTTTTTAAGTGGCGTTATAACGTTACGTCGATGCGAACCAATGGTTTTACCACACATACCAAAGTTCTCGCCTTCGAATGATTCCATAGCCCACATAACATAGGAAAGAGCCATCGATACTGTTTTCCCTGCACGAATGGAGCCATCACAAATAATCCCGTCATAATCTTTAACGGGACTGTTAGGTTTCCACCAAGTTAATACCTTCATCTGCTTCTTAGAGAACGGCTTGAATTTAAACGGAGCAGGTTTCTTTTTACGCTTCAGAATCGTCGTCATGGTCATCCCACACTTCCTCTACCTTGCCTTCTAACGCTTCCTTGAAACCGTCGTCTTCGTATTCTTCACCATCTTCACCCTTAATACGAGCAGTATCGGCTTTAATCTTCTCAATCTGCACCTTCTGTACTTCTTGCTGCATGTGTAGTTTTTCTTCATCAACTTTGCGTTTAAAGTTATCTGGGAATAAATCGAAGTACAGTGATAGTTTGTCCAGGGCTTTCATCTTGTCAGCAAGCTTAATAGACACGCCTTCTTTACCCTGCTTCACTTCTGTAAGAATAGAACCATCTACCATATCAGACTCATTGAAATCTACATAATTCACTGTTTTCATAATAGGATTTCCGTCTTCATCTTCTAATGGGCCAAATGCTCCCATCGCTTGTACTTCCCTTTGACCGAAGGTTACATAGTTAGTGATATCAGCAAACGCAATTTTAACGTACTCTTTTAATACATCGATTGCTTCTATAAAGATATTCTCGACTAGCTCACCTTTCAGTTCTTTTATATAAGAAGCAACTCGTTCACGTCGTAATAACCGACTACTCTGCACATGAGCACTCTCTTTGGCGTATCCAGCCTTTATTGCAGCTTGTGTACCATTGAAGTATTTCACGTAATACAAACAAAAGAGCCTTTCCTTTTCGGTCAGCTCTTCATCCTCTAAAATCTCTTTTAGTTTCTCTTTTGTTTTGGGATTTTTAACATTAGTAACGCTCCTTTTCGCAATAGTAACGTTACCATTCATTTGTTCATCCCATTTGTCTTGTGATTTCCACTTTCTGATTTGCGAAGGCTTGAGGTTTAACTCAGCTGCAATTTCAACTAGTGGCTTTTCACCTTTACTTACTTTATATATTTCACACGCTTTGTCTCTATCTGGGCTTCTTTGCCTAGCCACATTCACCACCTCGCGGTAATTCCTACATTTTCTTAATTTATAAGTTCGTTTTCCTAAAAAAACAAACGAAAAATTCCTTAAAAGTAAAAGGTTTTAAGAAAGCCTTTTAATAGTCAAATTACGATCAGTATACTCAATAAGCCCACTAACAAAGGGATTACCAATGGATATAAGGTCGTTAGCATTTAAAGCTATTTGATGAACTACAGAAATTGTAACACTAGAATCATTGGAATTAGGCATGGCGCCAATAAAAGAAGTTGCACTAATGCTCGCCCCGTTCCTTTCCAAAATAAAATTAGCTACTGCTCCCGCTTGTCCGTTAAGTCGTATATGAGCAATAATTTCATACACTCCACCAGTTAATACTTGAATTTGACTATCCCCTACAGGCCTAGTGTCCAAGACCGGTCCTGTTTCATCAAAAATTACATCTGTACCATCAACAAGATGAGGTGAAGAACCATTCAAAGAACCATATCCCAAAATTCCTGGAGGGCTTTGGGGTCCTGGAATCCCTTGGATACTTGGAATAGGAATACTGATAGGGTTAGGAACCGGGCAAGGAACCGCAGAGGAATTAAAATTTATTTTGTTATTTGAGCACATGAACAATCAAGCTCCCTCATTTATGACATCTATTACATTAGATGTCATATGAATTCTTCTTTCTTGTATATTTACCCATATTTTTTCAATACAAAATAAAATCATACGCCCTTCCCAGATGTCCAATTTCATACCATCAGTTTCGGTATATGTAGCACGAAAACGAAAATGCTTTATTAAAATAAAAAAGCAGCGGATTCGCTACTGTAATTCTTCAACAATCCAAACACTGATTTCGTATTCTCGTTTGTTCAATGCATTCACTTTCTTTTCGAATTTCTTTTCAATCACATATTTTTTATCTAATACTTCTAATGATTCGACTACTCGCTGAAGTTCTTCTAAACATTCAATACGTTGGAAATACAAAGCCACGAAATCACTCCAAAAGAATCTTATTTTAAAAAACCTGTTAGGAAATCTGTTGTATGCATGGGAAATGAAATAATATTCATATTTAGTTTACATAATAGTAATTATACGAAGTTGTTAGTTTGGGAAATCGTTGATATTACTAGGTTTATAGACTACCTAAAATTATCAAATATACACGATTTTATACATCGGCTTAAAAACGCCATTTTCAGCACCTAATCACCGTTATTTCCTGCATAAACTTCACCTTGTTAACTATCTCTATTTTTGTTCGTTGAGTTTGTTTGTTTTGTTAGGACAAGGTAAATCTATCAATTCTATTAAATCCATCAATTTAACTATTACATATTTATATTCAGTTCATATACTGTAGTAGATTGCTAGAAAGGAGGCGTAGTCATGACAAGTTGCGTTCTATTCGTAAATGGCCAACCTTTTTTAGTTGTCTCAGTTGCTGGAATTGAAATTGCTAGATTAGAGATTTCTCTTGAAGTAGCATTGACTTTAATAGCGTTAGGAATTCCAATTTGTTCTTAATCCAGTAATATTGAATAAAAAAAGAGGGCTTCGGCTCTCTTTTTTATTTCTTATCATCCCTTAACAACAAACAAGACGCCATACCGATCACGGCAGCGCCTAGGATAATTGCTATTGGTTTAATCATTACAATTACTTAAACTCTTTGATTCTTTCTAATCGAGCCATTTCTTTAGTGATTATTTCAATATTATCTTTTTCTTCTGGAACCTGTATCAATGCACCTACATTAGCAATAACTTCACCTAACTCTTGAAATGCTTTCGTACAACCTTCAACAGCTACTTTTAATCGTTCAATCTTTAATTCAGCTTCATCCGTATCAACATTAACTTCGATATCCAAACGATTTCTCGGTTGTTTTACTTCATCCATCATTCATCATCCTTCCTATTCAAATGTCCATTTTGTTCAGTAATTATGTAATTTCTATATAACAAAGAAAAAAGCACCCGTTATGGATGCTCCTAAATTTTCTCTATAACATAAACCATTGTTTTTTTCGATGGCGCACAATATGAATGATTCTCATTTTTATGAATAAATATCTCATACTTACCCATGACTTGGAATCTTTCCATTTCAGATTCACCAAATTCTGATACGGAATCACATAAAATTGTTATTTCAGTACCAGCATTGTATAACAAATCATAAATTTGCCTTTCGGTATATACTCCCCCTACTGATAACTCTTCTAACATTTCTATATATATCATTATTACTCCACCTCTCCCGACTTATTTATTCTACAAAAACCATAATTATCCTTTTTGCAGATGAAATAAAAAGCCATCACCGAAGTGACAGCTCTAGAGGGGATGGAAGAGAGATAACAGATGGCAATAAGTATCTCTTTAAGCTCACTGGTACTCTAGGCACTCTCGAGCTTCTCCCAATCACCATCGACACCATATGAAAGTTATATTACTTATATGTGTATAGTGACTGGGAGAAGAGCGAAAGCTCTTTTAATATATGTCGCGCTCATTGCAGCCGAGGCATCCCTTACCTCTTTCAACATACAGCGTACTATATGTTCAAAGAGAGCCGAGGAACTCTCCTATAGTAGATAGTAATCATTTTAAAATGCGGAACGAATACAAAATATAAATTTGTATCAAGAAGTTTCCGCTTCTTGCGTGAACCGACACACTGGGAACGGAGGGGAAGACCGTTTGTATCGGCT
>NZ_JAGDQK010000063.1:0-16409 GCF_017498755.1 Bacillus sp. XF8
ACGATATAAATACATCCACTTTCCTTTGACCTTAATATACGTCTCGTCTACTCGCCAAGAATCATTCGTTTTCTTAAGATGACGACGAACTCTCTTATCTAACTCAGGACCATATTGGTGAACCCAACGCATAATCGTTGTATGAGCAATGGATAAGCCCCGTTCCTCCATCATTTCGACTAAATCACGAAAACTGAGGTTGTACCGTAGGTACCATCTTACCGTTAATAAGATAACATCAGGCTGATAATGTTTCCACTTGAATACATGTTCCTTTGCCATACCGATCACACCTTTTCTAGAGTAATAGGATCAGTATGTCCAAGTGTTAGAGATTACTTACACGCATATTAAAGTTTTTGCACCAGAACCCTTTTTCCTGTCTTATCTAAATACTTTAAATATTTCATAACTGGTATAACAGGGAATCCCTCTTGATCCAGCAATATGTATCTCTTGTTGTTATTCTCTATGAGAACCTCTTGTACCCTCATACCACTCACCCCCTAAAATCATATTAACGCTAGGTCTGAAGACCTCACTACGCCTCTCGCTGTGGGCCATGCCCTCCACTCAAAATAAACATACGTTCCTTTTATTTTATACATATTAAACTATAATTCTAATCTCTAATTAACAAATCTAATATAGATAAGAAAAGAGGATATATGCTCATATATTGAACATAATATCCTCTTATTAGTTTAGTCTATTTAACCTAAGGTACTATCTAACTTTTTATAATGGTATCAAATCAATGGCAGAATCTAGCCTATTTCTTGCTTATACAACCCTTATATGCTGAGTTCATCAATATAGATAAGAACTATATTTCTCACTTACTTAATTTTTGCTGCATCAAAAGCCTTTTGAACTGCTTGAACCTCAGTTGAGTTCGCTCCATATTTATTCGTTGCAACTCGAAGACAACCCGCTCTCAATTCAGAGAAATCAGAAGTCATGTTTAATTCATCAGTGTTCGCATAATGGAAAATATCAAACATTTTATCCTCGCCAATACCTTTTACAGTTACACCGTTATGAGTGCCACCTTTTGCAATTAAATACGCAACTTTATTAATAATACTTGAGTTGAAATGAACGCCTCCATTATCCCATCCATTAAAATCGTTATATTCAGTATAATCATCTGGATACGGTACTCCAGCTGAAGAAGGAACTGAAGATGGATTTTCCATATCACGGAAAACTGATCCAGTTTGTTCTCCCATTGTCCAATTAAATGTTCCATTGTTTATGTATTTCTCAATAGCTGTTCCCATAATATCAGATAATGCCTCGTTAATCGCACCAGATTCTCCGGAATATTCAAGATTGGATTCACTAGATGTAACCGCATGTGTAAATTCATGTCCCGCTACATCAAATGCCTTTACAATAGGATCTCCATATACAAGCATACTACCATTATTAGCACTTAATGCATTCTGCCAATTTTTCGGATCATTTGTATCTTCAGAATCCCATGCATGTACAACTGATACTACTTTTTGCCCCTTATTATCAAAACTATTACGCTTGTATTTATCTTTATAAAAATCATATACTTTTGTTGCTAAGTAATGAGCACTTACCGCCTTTGAATCATTAAATGTTGTTGAAGTGCTAGTTGCTAGTGTACCAGGGTAATATCTTTCCTCTTTAGTAATATCTCTGTAATTCACATCATACGTTTCAATTCCTTGCCCTCTTGTGTAATCAGCAAGTGCATATTTCCCATTACTTTGTTTAGAGATCCCAAATGTACGAGATATACCTAAATCATCTTTTCCCGTTCCAGTTAATGATGTAAGAGAGTTTTTTCTACTTTCCTTTAAGGCTCCAACTAGCTTTTCACTTGCTTTTAAATCTGATTCTTGTACCATATTTTTTAACATATCACCATTATGAGCATTAATTAAATAGGTTCCAGATACATAGTTTGGTGTTGCAGCAGAAAATGTAACTTGGTATGCATTTCTAGCTTGGCCATTTTTTTCATCAACAAAAATAACTTCCTTTACTTCTGGCTCAGAAATAAACTTGATATCATTCCCATATTTCGTATAAATATATTGTTTCGCTTCTTCTTGTGATAGATTAATAGGATTCTTTAGATCTTCTTGTTTTAAATTTTGCGCGCTATCTCCTGACACACTTTTAATAACACCTTTTTTATCTACGTGTGCAGTCAATTGATACCCATATACTTCTTTTCCTTCGTATGTTTGTTGCATACGTACAAGTGTAGTTCCATCATAAGAACCACGTTTTTGAAGAACTTTATAATCTACTCCTGTTTCTCCATTCACTTGTTTTGGAGACAAAGCTTGCTCTGCCTTCTCCTTGAGAGCATCTTTTACTACATTCTCTGGTGCTTTTTGTGATGGTTGTGTAAGTTCACCTGTACGGAACGAATCCTCCTGAATTTGAACTTGTAGTTGATCCGTTTCCTCTGCATGACCTACTCCATATGGTGTTACAGCTGTTAAAGCTAATCCGGTTGTTAATGCAACTGTAGCTATTGTTTTTTTATTTTTCATGATATTCACCTCGCGTAATTTTCTGAAATATTGAATCTGTAAAATAGTATAATGTCTATTCTTGTCAAAAAAAAGAGAAAATGCTGAATTTATGTAACATTATGCAAAATTACATAATTTAGGTCGATGATTTGTTAGTTAAATTCAACTATCCTAGAAAAAAATTAATGTTTATAATGAAGTAATTGTTGATATAACATGTTTGTAAACGATTTGCTGCTCAACAGGAGCTCTTATAAGAACAGTGAATTTATCCATCGTGGGAATCTTCATAGAATTTCTAGTGTCACCACTCAGACTTTATACAAACAAAAACCCCCTATTGTATATATTTTTTTCACTAAAAATTATGGTACGTGAAATTATTAATACTTAAACTTATAAAGTACCGCATAAGTATAAAAACTCTTGGAGCTTTCTAAGGATATCCTGTTCTCGCCCTCCACCTTCACGAAAGATTAAAAACAGAACGACCTAAAAACTCACGATTATCATCAAAATTCTTATAAACCTTTACTGATAGGGAAAATACACTTCTTCTCACTGACTTGCCAGTGTTACTGCGTATTTGTTTGCTTTTAACAAATAAAGAATTTTTATTTTGTTTAAAGACACACTATAGCTAAGTGATTTTTTAATATATATCTTTTGTATATAAATCGATCTTAAGATGTAAAATATCAATTAATAATTAGATTGTATCTAAATTTAAACCAGAGAAGGAGCTATATATCATGAACAAAAAAGAACTACGAAACCATCAAATCAACAACATGCCTTTAGATGAACTAAATACTCCTAGTAAAGACCAAGAACAAATGCAAGAATTAGATCAAGGAAAAGCTTATGGAAATGAAAATATACTCAGCAAAAAACAAAACAAAAAGCTTTAGTTAAGAAAGGTACGCTTCACGCTGAAAAAATGATAGCAGCCACTGCTATCGAGATATTGATTCCTCCAGAAATTGTTAACCAAGCAAGAGCCGAATTGCAGGAAAGATTAGATGGCGCTAATTACATCTGTCCAATTCTACCAGGAGTTAAGCCGGTCATAAGTCAATAATTTCTAAAAAAGAAAAGCCTCTGCATACGCTTCATGGCAACTGCAAAGGCTTATTGTTACGCATCTTGTTTATCCCTTATAGTATGGATGCGTAAGAAGTGAAACAAAGAAAAAAGCACCCTATTTGGATGCTTATCGTATGATAATTCTATCGTAATGAAACTTATTCATAAACTAAGTACAGGTAAAAAATATATATGTTACGATTTAATGTAACTCTTTATTTCTTCAGTTAAAATTAATGAGTGAATCTACCGCCAAGTTGTTGTTCCGCTATAGCTACTAATCGTTTTGTGATTTCACCACCAACAGAACCGTTTGCACGAGATGTTGTATCTGGACCAAGTTGAACGCCAAACTCTTGTGCAATCTCATACTTCATTTGATCAATTGCGTTCTCAGCACCTTGAACTAATACTTCATTATTATTTCTGTTATTCTTTTTTACCATATGTATCACCTCCTATGGCTTTAATATGCTACGAAACAAGGAAAAATATTTATTCCTTGTTTTGGTAAATAGGTGTTTAGCAGTTTCTGTTCATATTCAATCAGAAAAACAAAAAGAACTTGTAGGAATTAAAGTGAACCCCATTAATGGGAGATGTTTTTCATTTGAAGAAAAGAATTCATTATCCAAATAAAACAGAGTGGAAAGTAGTTGAAATGAAAATATTTTTCAAAAATGGGGAAGGAGAATTAGATATAACTGACTATAAAGAAGAGCTAATTGAATTTATAGAAGAAATAGTTGAGAACAATAATATTGAAAACACTAAAGGTATAGTTTGAAAAGCTCAAAGTCATGGGCTTTTTTATTCTACCTTCCTATTTGATTACATAACATTAATATTGCCTGTTATCCTTGTAACTCTTCCCAACTACGACTATATTTTTGGGTGTATTGTTTAGTCAGGGAAGAGTTACTTTAATTACATTGCCTTTGTGATTTCGGTTTGTAAAAGCTGCAAAGTTAAGTAGGGGTACAATTTCCAAGTTGGGCAACGATAAAACATATATACCGAAATTTTCAACGATCACTCAAATTACAAGAGGTTTGAAAAAGTTAGGAAAAAACATCCATATATTGTAGTAGCTACTACCAAGAAAATGTAGCAGCCCTTACATGCCCCTTAACTCGGTAGGAAGAAGAAGGCTTAATCCTTGATGAATAATGGGATTAGCCTTTTGGGTTACTACGTATTATGAGACGTTTTGTTAACCTTACATGTATAGAGTATTCGTAAACTATCATTTAAACATCATACTCTTATTCATCTTTTTTATTAGGTTCTTGGATTTGGAGTAATTCAACAAAAACACTTAGCATGTCCTGTATTTGAATTCGATCGTCTACAAAGTGTTGCAAATTAAATCCATTAAAAAGAGCCATTCCTGCTGTTGCTAAAGTTCTAGCGTCTAATGGACTTCCAATTATATTTTTGTTCTTCATTGTCTGAAAAAAATGTGTAAGGAATGTTCTCCAGTCTTCCATTTGGATAATAAGCCTTTCTTTTATTAGAGGTAATTGATTAGAAATCATACATCCTTGGAGAAGCATGGGAGAAGATCCTTTTTCATAAGCTTCATTAACTAAGCGCATAGAGTGTTCTTTAAATTTATTTAGTAAATCACACTCTTTTTGAGTAAGAGCTTCTTTTAAATCTTCAAAATAAAAATCAATTCCTTCTTTTATCAGTTTTAACAAAAACTCCTCCTTATTGGAAAAATGAGCATAGAAAGCACCTTTAGAGTAACCAGCATGTTTTACGATTTGGTCAACACTTGTACTAGAATAGCCTTGTTTAGAAAATAAATTAATTCCTGATTGCATTAATTTATTAATGGTGTTTTCTGATTGTTTCTGGTGATAATTTACCATAGCAATTCTCCTTTTCTAAAAAAAACAGAATATTTAATTAATCATAACACATTCCTCAGCATATAATAAAACAATTAATACCGACTAGTTGGTATTCAAAAATAACACATATAAAGGAGTCGATTGAATGACATTATCTCAAGGAATCATAAAGAAATGGCTGTTAGTATTTGTTTTATGTTTTTCAATCTTTTTCGCAATTTTTCCACAATCCAAAGCAGATGCTTCTGGAACTCGGACTTTTACTACTGAGGATGGAAAATATGACAATACTGCTTATTCAAGTGGTGGTACAAATGTACAAATTGATGTTTGGAATTTAAAGAGAATAACAGACAACTGGAACCCATTCCCAGTTCGTCCTACTCAATTATCAGTTCGCTTATGTAATTTTACTTCAGGAAATTGTACAGGATATAAAACATTCGACACAATCAAATCAGGTTATGGACGGGTACAGTTTTATAACATGTTACCTGGATCATATAATGTAGACATTAGGGATCATATATATTGGACTAAAGTAAGTGGCACAAACTTTGTACGTGAATGGAAAAAGTAACAAAGGCGATGCCCTTATTCATATTCAATTATCCACGCGAGTTAAATGGATAGTTGTAGACTGAAAAAGTATTTTCAGTACACGAAAGCACTTTTTGCTAACATAAAACCCAAGTATCGTTAAACTTTAAAAGTCCCTTCAGAAGTTAAAATGTACCCTATAGAGTAGACACTAAAAAAGTCTCCCTATAGGTTTTTTGTATATAATTAAGAAAAACATAAAGACTGGGGAAATTTATGAGTAAAAAGGTTTTTACAGAGAAAGAAATGAAGCTATTATCATCTAATCAATATGTTAAATCTGTCAGTTCAAAAAGTATCACATATACGGATAAATTTAAGCGTATATGTATTGAGGAAAAAGAGAAAGGAAAGTTTCCAAGACAAATCTTTGAAGAATGTGGGTTTGATGTAGAAATCTTAGGAATGGATAGAATTAAGGCAGCGAGTAAAAGATGGCAAAAAGCTTACAATGAAAATGGGATTAGCGGCCTACGTGACACTAGATTTGGAAATTCAAAGCGTTCTAGAGAAAGAGAACTGACTCTAGAGGAGAAAAACGCTCGCTTAGAAGCTCAAATTAACTTACTAAAGGCAGAAAATGAACTGTTAAAAAAGATTCGTTTGATAGAAAGGGGGCTAAAAAAGTAGCCCTTCTCTCTAGCCAGAAATATATCCTAATTCGTTCAGTGATAGAAATATATCAACTCAAACATATGGTGAAATACCTATGTGGAATAGCCGGTGTCTCAAGAAGCGGTTATTATAACTATTTCTCTGTGAAATCACAGGAACGAAGACATCAAAAAGATGAAAAGGATGAGGTAGTAAAAGGGCTCATCCTAAAAGCCTTCCATTTCAAAGGTCGTAAGAAAGGGGCTCGCCAAATCAAAATGACTTTGGCGGGTCAATTTCAGGTTGTCTACAATTTGAAACGTATACGACGAATCATGAAGAAATACAACATTATATGCCCAATTAGAAAGGCAAATCCTTATAGACGAATTAGGAAAGCTACAAAAGAACATCGAGTTGTGCCAAACCTATTGAATCGCCAATTTAAGCAAGGAATCCCTGGTAAAGTCCTCCTAACAGATATCACATATTTATTTTATGGAAAAGGTCAGAAAGCCTACTTATCAGTCATTAAAGATGGTTCAACTGGTGAAATTTTAGCCCATCATATATCAGAACGAATGACTGTAGAATTAGCTACAGACACCCTTCTAAAGTTAAAAAGGAACAAAAACTTTCAGAAAGCCAAAGATGCCTTGATTCACTCAGATCAAGGCATTCAGTATACGCACCCTAATTTTCAAAAAGCAGTTAAGAAACTAGGCTTACAACAATCCATGTCAAGAAGAGGAAACTGTTGGGATAACGCTCCCCAAGAATCTTTCTTTGGTCATCTTAAAGATGAAGCCTCTACTCAAGCATGTACAACTCTAGATGAATAAAAAAAAGAAATTAAACAATATATGATCTACTACAATTATTACAGATATCAATGGAATTTAAAAAAGATGACCCCTGTACAATACAGAGATCATCTTCTTCAAGCTGTCTAGGCTTTTTTTAATGTCCTTTACAAAGGGTACATTTTAAACCAAGTAGTGACTTTATTTTACATTCACAATTGGTAATATTACACAAATAATTCTATATCATTCAAACCTAAACATCTTCTTTAATAGTAGGAAAACCTGATGGTCTTATATCATATTTCCATTTATGTGTGCATTCTGTTAATATGTATCCTATTTTTCTTATTAAAAAGCCTAATTTCTCAATTTATTGTAGAGAAATTAGGCTTTTTTCATGACTCCATTAAAGCGTCCTATAGTTTAATGACTTGATTTACTAATTATATCTTCAATCATTCACTTTGAACTACATAGATATAGTTTTTGTTGCAACTGTTTGTTGAAATGCCTTATCATGCTCAACAATAACCATTGTGGGATTAAATTGTTGAATAAGTTCTTCAATCTGTATACGCGAATAAATATCAATAAAATTTAATGGTTCATCCCATATATATAAATGAGCTTTTTCACATAAACTTTTAGCGATAAGCAGTTTTTTCTTTTGTCCACCAGAATAATGAGATATATCTTTCTCAAATTGAATTCGGGCAAAATCCATCTTACGTAGGATGGATTTAAATAACGTCTCATCAATCTCATGCTCTTCAATAAAGTCCGATAACGATCCCTTCAAATGAGAAGTATCCTGTTGGACATAGGAAATGATGAGTCCTGAACCTAAATTAACTGAGCCTGTATGCTGTATCGGATATCCTAGAATTAGTTTTAGTATACTACTTTTCCCGCTTCCATTCTTTCCATCAAGTACAATACGGTCACCTTGTTCAACTATAAAGCTAATTGGCTCATTCACTATTTGGTCATCATACTTAACAGACACATCAGCCAAAACACCCAATTCATTTGACTGAAATTTCAATTGTTCTAATTTTAACGACTCAGTTTTCTCCAAATTTTTTAGTAATTTTGACTTTTCTTCAATAGCTTTTTGTTGCCTTGATTCGAGGTTCTTCGCTCTCTTCATCATCTTGGCCGCTTTATGTCCTACAAAACCTTTGTCCAATTTAGATCCTGAATTCCTTGTTCCATTTTTGGAAGTTTCCACTTGATGAGACCAACCTGATGAACGCTTTGAAGACTGTTTTAATCTCCCTATGTCTTTTTGTAGACGCTCATTTGTAGCCTCTTCGTGCTCCTGCTGTCTATCAAAATTTAACTTCCAAGAAGAATAGTTACCACTTTGAACTTCAATATTTACTCTATTTATAGATAAGATATGGTCAACGCATCCATCTAAAAAGATTCTGTCATGTGAAATTAAAATAAAACCTTTTTTCTTCCTTAGATAATCAGAGACTATCTTTCGTGCATCGGTGTCTAGATGATTTGTTGGTTCATCAATTAATAGAAATTGACCCTCATTCAAAAACAGTGCAGCAAGCAACACCTTTGTTTGTTCTCCATTTGATAATGTTTTAAATGGTCGGTACATAACCTCGGCATCAACATTCAAATAGGATATTTCACGCAGAAATTCCCAATCTTCTGCTTGAGGGCAAATTTCTTCAAGAATTTCATGAGTAAACTTGTTCTTATCTGAAACTGGGTAAGGGAAATAATTAAATTCTACCGAAGCAGTGATTTTTCCACTATACTCATAATTCCCTAATAATAAATTAAAGAATGTCGTTTTACCCCGTCCATTTCTACCAATAAATCCCAGTTTCCAATCTGTATCTATTTGAAATTTTACACCTTCAAAAATATTATCAAAGCTACCTGGGTATGAAAAAGTTAAGTCTTGAACTTTTATCATTGACATAATAATTCCTCCTTTATATATTAACACTTTCATATAAAGTCGGAATATCCATCAATTTTTTAATTACTCCATATAAGTTTGATGGATATTAACGACTTATATAGAGCATTACATGTGTAACAATAGTGTCTGAATTACTCATTTTTCTCTCTCCTTTATTTGTTAAGTTAAAGTTACGGATTAATAAATATCAACTTACCTATAAGAGAATAAAAAAATCCTCCCAATTTGTAATTAGAAGGATTAGTCTTTCAATTATGCTTAATAAGTCCTTATTAAGCATTGGAATCATGACAAATAAAGTGTGAACTGATTTATAAAAAATGGATAGACTAATCCTATATTTTGTAGTTTGAAGTTATTCATTTCAAATTAAAATATAGATTAGTTAATCATTATTCACCCATCAGTCCTCTCATAGTTCTATTTTTAAAATAACATTCTTTTTTATGGAATGCAATATCAGAATCATCTTCAACTAATCCAATCCAAACTCATTTAAAATTCTTCGATCAAAGAGATAAAGCATTGCATTATTTTTATAAACATCGCAACTTTGTTCAAAGCTTCGCGTCTTTCTTACAAACATCGTGACTTTATTTCAAATTCACAGATGGTTAATTTTTTCTATATGGTGAGGCCTATATGTATTATATTGTAATGGTTGAAACGACTTGTTTGTAACCGAGTTGCTGTTTACCATGAACTGTCATAAGAATTGTAAATTTGTCTATTGCGAGAATCTGCCCAGTTACCCGAACACCACTCTTTAAAAATACAGTGTGTAGCTTTGAAATAAAGTTTAAACAAAAATAACCTCGCAAGCCCTTATTTTACGATAAATAAAAAGAAGCCATTTTGAAAAAAGATTGATCAAAATGGAGTTGCTCTTTTAATATAAGAATGTGATTTTTATAAAACAGATTGATCGGGCAAATACCTCAAAGATTAGTTAGAGGAAGTGATTCCCTTCAGAAACGCCTTTGTCTGCTTCAGACTAAGTATACTGGCCGGAGAGGCCATACCAAACTGATAGCCGTGACCCGCTTTTATCTCGTTGGGGTCGAAAAATAAAGAAGTAACTGGGACGTCTTTTTCTTGAAGTGTAGCGACGAAAGTCCTGGCTTGTGTTTCAAATGAATTCGTGTTGCCGTCGGTTACAAATGCAGGAGGGAAGTCTTTAGTGATATACTTTGACAGATTTAAGACATCAAACTTCGGATTGTCCATCAGTTCTTATCCCCCAAAATGCCCCAGCCCATACGTTTGATTATGAATTGTTGCACGGGCTTTAGATCGCTATGCTGAAATGCTGTAATATCGTAGGGGGCGCTATATAGTAATAAGCCCTTGATTGTATTCGTCGATACGGATTGCGGGACTCCCACGAGATTTGCATATTCGGAATTGGTTTGGATCAGGGCAAACTCCCCGGCCAAGAAAGCTCCCGCTGAGGAACCGGCCAAGATCACCTGCGATGGGTCCAAGGGGTATTTTTGAGCTAACTGCTGCAAATAAAACAATACCTCGCCGACTTGCTTCGTCTGATCAAACAAAGTGGCCCCTGGCGCTAACTCGTAATTCATGGATACTACAGCAAAGCCTTCCGAGGCTAGCGCCCTTGAATAATCGGCAGGCATATACTTGTCTCCACTAATAAAGCCTCCACCGTGGATAAAGATGATCACAGGCAGTGGCTTCGAATCGGTTTGAGGAAGGTAAAGATCCAATTTATTTTCTTGGTACTTGGATGGATATGAGATGTCAGAGAGAACCCGAGTTTGTTTCATAAGAGCGGGCAAATCGGATGGGTGGGAGCCAAAATTTTCAGGATTATTCTTGCTGGCCAGCATTTGGAGCGCCCAAATGCTCGGCTGAGGTGTCCAAATGGTGAAGGCAGCCGTGATTAGAGCAATCATCAAAACAGCAATCCCTGTAAGCTTCATTAATTTGAAGTTGCGCTTTTTTTCTATTCGTTGGTTGGGATTTGTACTTGTGTCATCGGTTAACCTCCTGCATCCATGTCTTCGGTCTGAGCATAACCGGTTATTTTTAATATGAATTTCATGGACGATCTCGTTTATTTAATTATATCACTTCTAAACTGAATCGTAATTCAAAAACTTATTCAATTAAAGCGCCCTTTAATTGAATAACAGAGGAGTTTCTATTAGCTAGTTTAGTCGAAAAAGGAAAAATACTAAGGTTGATATACAAAGACGTGTAGTGATCAACCTATACTGCAGTAATGTTTATAATAATACTTATAATCATTAAAGACCATTCTATAACTGGAGAAAAGTATCCGTTCGTACTTAATGTAGAAGAACTTACACCTAGTATTAAAATAACTATTTGTAAAGGTCAGTTTTTAACCAATCTGAATCCCCCTTTAAACATTACATCCTTATTTTTTTGATATCACAAAATAAGGATGTAATTGGTTGTAAGATAGTTATCTATGGGTATTTAACTTGTTTTTTCTTTTTGGGGGTATTTGCATTTCTTAGCTTGATGGCGATGTGGCGGTACCCCATCTATACAAATAATCCAAAAATCACTTTTTATAAAGGAGTTAGTCAAAACCAATATTAATAAACTAACACCTGAAATTAAACTTACTTTGTTTTGTTCTATTTTGAACATAAAATCATCTCCTTCTGACTCTTTTACACTACTTTTAATTATTTAATATATAGATTAATTGATGTAATAATTATTTTTTCTTATACTTACTATAAGGAGGCGAATATGAATGAAATTTAAGATTAAACAAAATCCTATTCATATGATTATATTTCTATTAACTATTTTCATTTTTATTACTATGCTTTTCACACAAGGCACTAAAAATATTTACTTTAGCTGTATGATTCTATTAAACATAATCAATTTTTTATTTATTTACAGATCTAATTATAAAATTACTGACAAATCATTAATTATCAAATATTATTTTACAAATACTGAAATCCCCTTTGAAGATATCCAACATATTAAATACCATGGAAAATCATTGAACTCAAAAAATTGGTCAAGACAACAATTAGAAATTATGTATGGATTATTTAATACTTTAACAGTTTGTTTACCAAAAGAAGAAGAAAAATTCATTAATTTATTAACAAATAAATGTCCTAACATGAAAATAATAGACAGGCCCATTAATCAATAAAAATAATGGGCTTGTCTATTATCTTTATATTAAATCTAGAAAACTGCCAAAGTAAACTTTTGAATATTAGTTTACATTCAAAACACCTAAAACATTGACTTCAAACAAAATCCTCTGATATCCTCAAAATACACAACAAAAGTATACATTCAAAATACTATAAATAGAGAGGTCAAAATCCATGAACAAGAAACCACATCTTATTGATGTCCAACCCATTCGAGGCAAAGAACAAATCGAAGATATGAAATGGGCCCTAAAACGTCATTGTTCCAAACGAGACTATATTCTCTTTCTTATCGGTATCCATACGGGACTACGCGTAAGTGATCTACTCCAACTCGAAACACAAACCATAGTAAAACTAAAACGAAAAAAGAGAAAAGAATTCAAAATCAAAGAGGGAAAAACGAAGAAAGAACGCATGATTAATCTTACTTCTATTTTTGATGAGGTCTATTCCTATGCCCAAACCTTAGAAAATACCTGGTTATTTCCTTCTCGAAAAGGAAATCAACCAATTAGTAAAATCCAGGCTTATCGACAATTGCAAAAAGCCGGGGATTTCGCCGGTATAGAATCTATTGGGACCCACACAATGCGCAAGACCTTCGGTTATTGGTTCTATAAACAAACAAAAGATGTCGCTATGTTGCAAGAAATACTCAATCATAGCACCCCACAAATCACACTCAAATACATTGGAATTAACAAAGAAGAAAAAGATAATGTACTTGATACATTTCTTATTTAATTCCAAAATAAAAAAGCATCTAACTTAAGATGCCTTTTTATTTCAAAGGACTACTTTTCTTCTTAAATAGAACAAAATATTCATCCTCTATTCAATATTTTGGCCCCATCATCATAAATTGATTTGATAGAGCTTCCATTGCCTTTCTATACTTTTCTAAATCACCTTCTATATTTCTAAAAGCGTCAATTCTATAAGCAAGTTGGCTTTCCAACTCAGTAAGCCTTCTTTCAATTTCTTTTGAAGTATTTCCATCCCAACTGTTAACTAAAACCGCTTTTATAGATAGTAAATTTTTTCTATGATTCTCTAAATCTGATATACACTTAACTAAATCATTTTGCGCGCCTAATACATCTACAGCATGATTAATAACATCATAATTTTTCATACAATTCTCCCCATTTGTTAACTCTGAGTATCTGCTTGTTTGAATTTATCCGCTTGTTGTTCTATAAAATCCGATGCTGAACGAACTGGCTCCAGATAACTTCTCTGAAAACCATAAACAGCATAAGTTATCGTATTAATTAAATTTCCATCTACACTAGCTGGCGATTGATTTAATACATTAATTATTTTATTACTTGCCCCAGTAAGCTTTTGATTTATATCTTCTATTTCTCTTTTTAAACCCGACGCAATTTGTTTTACCTCTTCCACTGATAAACGAATTGTTATTTCACCAGCACGAGGAGAACTCAAAATTCGTTCTCCTGTTTCTCCATCAATCATATTAGGCATACTAAAAAGCCCATATTCATCATACGTATAACGATCCATACTATGATATTTTGGTAGTGGACCACCAACAAACGATGCAATACCTCTTAATGTGTTATAAACAAAAAATGAAGGTTCTAAAAAAGAACCAAACATACTAACCCCTTTTTGGGCCATATCATTATTTTGTATACCTGTCTTGGTCGTAAGATACACATGTCCTATGCGACCTCTTTTATCATTATCATTCCCTTTAAATCCCGTAAATACAGAATCGTAAGGATCTCCAATACTTGTAATTTGATTCTTATAATCGCCACGTAAAGCTTTTTCTTTCTTATCTTTAGGTAACAAATCAATCACATTTGGTGCTTCAAAACTTACAGCATCAACGCCATTCGTAACACCTGTATATTCGCATAAACCACCACCTAAAGAGTGACCTGTTAATGTTAATTTATAACCTTCAAATTCTTTCTCACTAGCTATTTGTTTTTTAACCTCCTTCACTAAATTATCAGCATGAGTAAATTGATTTTCCGCAATTACTTGTTGTGCTCTTTCTTTTGCCATAGCAAAATTTGCTTGATACGTTAAAGGAAGAGAAGACGTATCCAATTTATTCATTTGATCTAAACTATCTTGGTTCTTTCTTAAACGATTACCTACAACATCTAAAAGATCTGCATCATAAAAATCAGGACCTTCTTTAGAACCACGAAAAGCAATTACAATTTGTTTTGTTTCTTCATTTTTATAAACAGTTGCATCAAAACTATTTTTCTCATCGTGTAAAATTGCACCCTTAATATTTACAGGTTTCCAAACTTCTTCATGATTTCCAATCTCTATACGTTCATCAGAAGCATCACGATAACTACTATCTGCTAAATGAGCAAGAGTTTTATCTGTAACAGAACTAGTCATGATTTTCATCCCCTTATATATCATATATATTAATTATATAACTTATTTTAGGAGGAAAAATAGTGACTAAAACAAAAAAGAGAAATATTGTAATTTTAACGATTTTAATTTTAATAGTAGGATTTACTAGCTACATCATTCATGACAGAAATACAACAAAAGAAATAGCAACTGAAGTTGCTATAAAACATATGAAAACAAAGGAAAATATTGATGTAACAGTTACTAAAGTTGAAATTCAACACATGATGCGTGCAGGTTTTATTGATGTCAAAGGTCATACTAAAAATGATAAAAATAGAAAATTCCATGTCACAATAAATAAAACTCAAAACTATTTGGTCATGGGTTGGGGATTAGATGACCCAAAATAAAAAGCACATAGTAATTAACTATGTGCTTTTTATTTTTAATATCATTATGTTATAAAAATAACACGATGATAGCAAGGAAATGCTTGTATACTGATCTGTACTGCATTCCCTTATTGGCTTAATCACAGGGTTACTACATCGAATGCATCCGCGTCATAAAAATCGGATCCTTCTTGTGAACCACGAAAAGCAATAACAACTTGTTTAGTCTCTTCATTTTTATAAACAGTAGCATCAAAACTACTAATAGGATTATGTAATAGTTCGGGTTTAGGTATGTCAACAGGTACCCAAACCTCTTTATGATTTCCGATTGGTACTTCTACTTTATCTGCTTTTCTATAACTTTGTCCTGATAATTCAGCTAACGTTTTATCACTAATAGAACTACTCATATTTTCCTCCTAAAAAGATTTATAATATTATAAATCTTTTTAGGAGGAAAAATATGGTTTTTTCAAAAAAAAAGAATATTATAATTCTAATAATTTTAGCTATTGCTGTTTTAGTCATAGGTTATAATATATCAAGTATCCAAAATGAAAAACAAACAAAAGAAAAAGCTGCTGAAGTTGCAATACAACACATAAAAAAAGAAGAAAATGTAAATGTTATTGTAACCAAAGTCGAAATCATGCCGGCCATTAGTGGAGGACTTATTGAAGTCACTGGCCACGTTAAAAATGATAAACAGAGGACTTTCTTTGTTACAATAAATAACAATCGAGATTATTTAATCATGGGTTGGAATTTAGATGACCCTAAGTAAAAAACACAATATTTTAATATTATTATTCATAGCAATTATAGTTTTAACGGTTCTGGTGCAAAAATAAATTATAAAAAAGTAGGACCTGAATTTCCTATTAAATTACAGATTATGATGCGATACCAAACAATTTATCAATGAAATTTTTTTGATTTTGGGCAGACTTTACCCCTTTATGAAGTTACTTCTTTTTTATCATATGCATCGCTTCTATGCCACTCAGTATGTAAGTGGCTGTACGAAATGATTTGAATCCTAACATCGAACGT